>DATAWG010000130.1 GCA_036267355.1 Pirellulales bacterium
CTCCGCCGACGCCCCAGCCACTCAATTTCCTATGTAGCAGGCACACTCCGTGTGCCGTCGGCGCTTCTTGGTGCTCTGCGCACAGGGCCAGAGGGTTCGCGGCAACGTAGCAGGCACACTCCGTGTGCCGTCTGCGCTTCTCGGTGCTCTGCGCACTGGGCGGGGCAGACGGCACACGGAGTGTGCCTGCTACGTTGTCAACGCACACGGAGTGTGCCGACTGCAATACAGATTCGTCGCCGGCCGAGGCTTTCAAATCACACGGCGAATCGGATGCCTGTCATGGATCATTCAGCATTCCACGGCGAAAAGCAATACGGCTGCCAACGTAGCAGGCACACTCCGTGTGCCGTCGGCGCTTCTCGGTGCTCTGCGCACAGGGCGGGGCAGACGGCACACGGAGTGTGCCTGCTACGTTGTTAACGGCACACGGAGTGTGCCTGCTACGTTGCCGATTGGTCGAATACCGGCGATGGATCGATCGAGCGGCATCGCGATCGCTGAAGGCCGAAGCCGCGTAGTTCAGCCCGTCCAGTCCCGCGCCACTTCCACCAGTGTTCTTAGCATTGCGCCGCTGCCGCCGCCGTCGGTCCAGGGTTTCGGTTTGTCGTTGTAGGCCGGGCCGGCGATGTCCATGTGCGTCCAGGACTTTTTTTCGACGAATTGTTCCAGGAATTTCGCGGCCGTGATCGCGCCGCCCCAGCGGCCTTCGCCGACGTTTTTGATGTCGGCCACCTCGCCCTTGATCTGCTCGTCGAACTCCGGAAACATCGGCAATTGCCAGGCCGGTTCGCCTGCCGTGCGGGCCGCGGCCAGAATCGCGTCGCACCAAGGCTGATCGTTCGTCATCAGGCCGGCCACATCCGTGCCCAGGGCCACGACGCACGCGCCGGTGAGCGTCGCCAGATCGATGATCTTCGCCGCGCCGGTTTCGACCGTCACACACAGCACGTCGGCCAGCACGAGCCGGCCCTCGGCGTCGGTGTTGTGTACTTCGATCGTGCGGCCGTTGCGGGCGGTGAGCACGTCGCCCAGCTTATAAGCGGCTGAGCCGGTCATGTTTTCGACCAGGCCCATCAGGCCGACGATGTTTACGGGCAATTTCAACTTGGCCACGGCTCGCATCGCGCCGAGCACCGTGGCCGCGCCGGCCATGTCGCACTTCATGGTGAGCATGCCGTCGGGCGTTTTCAGCGACAGGCCGCCGGAATCGAACGTCACACCCTTCCCGACCCACGCCAACAGCGGCGCGTCTTTCGCCGCGCCGTTGTAGCGCAGAATCACCAATCGCGGCGGGCGATATGAACCGCGGGCGACCGCCAGCAGCGAGCCGCATCGCTCGCGCTCCAATCGCGGCTGGTCCCAGACTTCGATCGCGAGGCCGGACTCTTTTGCCACCTTTTCGGCTTCGGCGGCGAACGATTCGGGATACATATCGTGCGGCGGTTCGTTCACGAGCCGGCGCGTGAGGTTCACGCTTTCGCCCAAAATCTGCCCGCGGCGAACGGCCTCTTCATCGCCGCCCGACCAAAGCAATTCGCCCGGCGGCGTGCGTTTCTTCTCGGCCTTGTATAGATCTTGCCCTTGGCTGCCGACGATCGCCCCGGCCACGGCGGCTTCGGTGATCGCCATGGCGGCGGGCTGCGAACAATCGGCGCCGCCGTCTCCGAAAAAGAATGCGACCCGCGCGCGAGCTTTGCCGGCGAGATGCCGGGCGGCGGCGGCGGCGACACGATGGGCCGTGCCGGCGTCGAATTTCGCGCGATCACCGGTGCCGACCACGAGCAATTGCCGTGCGGCGATGCCGGAGGGGGCCAACAGCGTCGTCAACTCGAATCGCTTGCCGGTGATCTCCTTCCGCTCGATGAGCTTGGAAAGCAATCCACCGATGGCACGATCGGCCTCGGCGGCTGGGCCGGCGAGCGGCGAATCGGAAAAGATGCCGACGACAATTGCATCGGCGGCGGTTGTGGCAAGCGGAGTGGTAATGGGAGAGGGCATGGGTGGGGGTGAGGGGTGAGAACAGGGGCGAGGGGCAAGGGGCGAGAAACGACAGGGTCAAACGACGGGAACTACGAGCCGACTGCCACATTGTAGCGGGAGCCGCTATGATTTCGAGAGATTGAACGCCGAGTTAATTAAACCCGACCGCGAAGAATGCTCGGCTCGGTCAAGCCAGCAGTGGCTCCCCTAACACCTAACCCTAGCCCCTAACCCTCTTCCTTCCTCGCCCCTCGCCCCTCGCCCCTTCAGCATGTCCTACCGCACGCTGCGCCAGTGCATCGACGATCTTGCGGCGACGGGGCGGCTCGTGCGCATCGAGCAAGAAATCGACGCCGAGCTCGAAGCGGCCGAGATTCAGCGGCGCGTATATCGGGCCGGGGGGCCGGCGATTTATTTCGCCCGCGTCAAAGGCTGCCGGTTTCCGATGGTCGGCAATCTGTTCGGCACGATCGAACGGATGCGCTACCTGTTTCGCGATACGCTCGATTCGGTGCAGCGGCTGATCGAAATGAAAATCGATCCCGCCGCGGCAATGCGCCGGCCCTTCTCGGCATTGGCGACGATGTGGACCGCGCGGCGGATGTTGCCGCGCTCAGTGCGGCGCGGGCCGGTGCTTTCCGGCACGACCACAATCGGCGAATTGCCGCAGTTGCGCTCTTGGCCTTGCGACGGCGGAGCGTTTATCACCTGGCCGCTGGTTTACACCGAAGATCCTGATCGGCCCGGCTTTCCGCGGTCGAATCTGGGCGTGTATCGTGTGCAGCTTTCCGGCGGGCAATATCAGCCGAATGCCGAAGTCGGGCTGCACTATCAAATCCATCGCGGCATCGGCATACACCATGCCGCGGCGATTCGACGCGGCGAGCCGCTGCGCGCGAATATCTTCGTCGGCGGGGCGCCGGCGATGACCGTGGCGGCCGTGATGCCGCTGCCGGAAGGATTGTCGGAGCTCGGCTTTGCCGGGGCGCTCGGCGGGCGGCGCGTGCCGATGATCCGCCGGCCCGGCGGGCTGCCGATCTATGCGCAGGCCGATTTCTGCATCACCGGCACCGTCGAGCCGAATCGCCGTTTGCCTGAGGGACCATTTGGCGATCATTTGGGCTACTACAGCCTCGAGCACGATTTTCCCGTGCTGCGGGTCGAACGGGTTTATCATCGGCCGGATGCGATTTGGCCGTTCACGGTCGTCGGCCGGCCGCCGCAGGAAGACACGGTGTTCGGCCAATTCATCCACGAACTGACCGGCTCGATCGTGCCGACGCTATTGCCGGGCGTTCGGGCCGTGCAGGCGGTCGATGCGGCCGGTGTGCATCCGCTCCTATTGGCCATCGGCAGCGAACGCTACACGCCGTACGACGAGCGCCGCCGGCCGCAAGAATTGCTCACGCAAGCCAACGCGATTTTGGGGCAAGGGCAGATGTCGCTCGCCAAATACTTGTGGATCGTGTCGGGCGGCGACGATCCGCAGTTGGATATTCGCGATGTCGGCAAATTCTTGTGCCACGCGCTGGCCCGGGTCGATTGGCGCCGCGATTTGCATTTTCAAACCTGCACGACCATCGACACGCTCGACTATTCCGGCACGGCGCTGAACGAAGGCTCGAAGCTGGTGATCGCGGCGGCGGGGCCGGCCGTGCGCACGCTTCCGACCGAGCTGCCGGCCGATTTGCGCGTGTCGGCGAGCAAAGATGGGGGGCGCGGAGATGGCTCGCGCGGCGGTGCGGTTTCAAGTGCCTCGGGATTCCGCAACCCGCGGCTCTGCTTGCCGGGAGTGCTGGCGATGGAAGGGCCGAAATTTTCCGTCGAGACGGGCGACACGCGGTTGGCGCTCCAACGATTTTGCACCGCATTTACGCCCGACGACGCGATCAATCGCTTCCCGCTGGTGGTGATCGTCGACGATAGCGAATTCACCGCCGCGTCGCTGGCGAATTTTCTGTGGGTGACGTTCACGCGCAGCAATCCAGCGGCGGATGTTTATGGCATCGGTGAATTCACGCAGCAGAAGCATTGGGGTTGCCGGGGATCGCTGGTGATCGACGCGCGAACGAAGCCGCATCATGCGCCGCCGCTGGTGGAGGACCCGGCCGTGAGCCGCCGCGTGGATCAGCTCGCGGCCAGCGGCGGCCCGCTGCATGGGGTCATTTGATAAAGTAAGTAGTAGGCATACTCCGTATGCCGCCAGCGCTCCGCGTCGTGACGCACCCGTTGGACGGCGGACGGCACACGGAGTGTGCCTGCTACGTAGTAGGCATACTCCGTATGCCGTCGGCCACTTGAAACGCGTGCCACCGCCATTCGAACGTTTCGACCACGAACAAGAACCGGCAGACTGCGCTTGCCGGTGGCACACGCCGGCAGCACATAAAATCATACGACGATGGACGAAATCATCCACTGGATCTTGCGATTGGGTTGGCTGCTCGGGGTGTGGCTGTTTGCGTTCGGGGCGGCGGTGGGGAGTTTTTTGAATGTCGTCGTGTATCGGCTGCCGGCCGGGAAAAGTCTCGTGCGGCCGGGATCGAGTTGCCCGGCTTGCGGCCATCCGATCCGCTGGTATCACAATATCCCGATCCTCAGTTGGCTCGTGCTTCGCGGGCGGTGCTACGATTGTGGAACAAAGATTTCGGCTCGCTATCCGCTGGTGGAACTTGCCGGCGGATTGTTGTTCGTCGGCCTGGCGGCGGTCGAGGTTTGGCCGGCCGCGGCGAAGGCTGCCGGGTTGCCCGCATTCATGCCGCACGCCAGCGGAGCCGACATCGTCGCCCGCTATTGTTACCACCTTTGGCTGCTGGCGACGCTTTTGGGCGCGGCGTTGATCGAGCGCGATGGCCATGCGGTACCGCGGCGGATGGTGTTTCTCGGCGCGGTTGTCGGGCTGGCGGTCGCGATTGGTTGGCCGGCGGTGCAGCCCGAGTTTGGCCATGTGTTGCCGCTCACTTGGAACGTGGCTGCGCGGTGGTCGGGTTTCGCGGCGTCGGGAGCCGGCGGGTTGACGGGTCTTTTGGCCGGATGGATTTTTGGACTGGTGGCCACCCCGTCGAGCAAGAATCTACCGGCGCTACAGCAGCGGCTGACGGAAGTCGGCCGGCCCGATGCAGCGACGCTGGCCTGCGTGGGGACTTTTTTCGGCTGGCAAGGGGCCGTGCTCGTGGGCCTGACGGCAACCTTCGTGTGGCTGATGATCGACTCACGGCGAAATCGGCCGCACCGAGGAAAAAAGCAAGGGCTGCGATGGGGGTGGACCGCCCTTGTGCTACTGGCCGCGATCGGATGGATCCTGCTGACGCGCGCTTGGTACGATCGGCCGGCGCGATGGATGCAAGGGGAAATGCCGATGAACTCGATGCAATTCAATCGGCGATGAACGGCGCTGCGAAGAATGCCGATCGGCGGTTCGGCGTCTGACAGGCGGCTTCCTCGCTGACGCTTCGGGCTTGTATCGGAATCGCACACTAGGCGCGAAGCGTTAGCGAGGGCGAGCGGCAAAGAGACGTGCCGGCGCCGTGAGGCGGCGGCGAAATGCAAACGCGCGAAACCGCAAGCGCGGCGCTCGGCTGCTACGAGATAGACGGCCGCAGGTTAGCGGGCCGGGCCGAGGCTGGCTTGGGCTTGAACGGGTGGGTTACGACGGTTGATTTCTTCCAGCAAGCGGTGATTCATTTCGTCGAGCTGGGCCGCCATGCGGATGTTGTCGCGGAACGTTTTCGAAAGATCGGCCCGAAGTTCTTCGTTGCGCTTGCCGAGCGCCGCAACGTAGGCGGTGGCGGCATCACGTTCGGCTTGAAATTTGGCCAAGTCTTTCTTCAACCCTTCGCGCTCCTTGGTGATCGCCTCGACGTCGGCGAGCACTTCCGTCTGAGCCGCATCCAGCCGATTGGCTTGCGCGGCGATGTCGGCGATTTCGGCGAGCAACTCGCTCCGCTGGCGGACGGACTCGCGAAACATTTGGGCAAAGTCTTGCAGTTCGCGGACGAACACCTTGCCCTTGTCTTTGCGATCGGTGTCGTAGACGGCGACCATCTTCGTGTCGACGAGTTCGGCAGCCGTTTGCGGATCAAAAAGCGCCACATCGCCCGGCTTGAACACATGGCCGCCGGCGGCGGCCGCGGGAGCACCAGGGGCGGGCGCGGCAGCGGGCGGTCCAGGCTGCGCGGCGGGCGCCGCCGGCGGAGCAACGGCACTCTTATCGGCCGGCACTTTGTCCGACGACCATTCCTTCGTGAACTTCACCCAGCGGTAAACCCGGTCGGGCGGATCGTTCTCGTTGGCGGCCGTGAAATCCCGGATGTAGTCGGACTGGACATCGGCGGGAAACGACGCCTTCACCACGTCGTCGCGATTGTCGAGCTGCGCAAACAGCGCATGGCTGTCGGCCGGCATGATCTCGTACAAGTCCAGATGGCCGCGGGCCCGGGAGATTTGCGTCAGTTCGCCCTGGGAGAGGGCCAACGACGGAGCCATCTTGATCAGCTTGTCGCCTTCTTTGGCCGCGGTGACGGTGAATTCGCCGAGATACTTGCCGCCGTTCGCCTTGGGGTCTTGCTCGAAGACGAATAGGGTCGTTTTCACGTCGATGCCATGCGGCGTCGGATCGTCGACCGTGGCGCTGATTTCGCCCGTATCGGCGTTTGCCCGAACCACGCTGGCCTCGTGCCACACTCGGCCGCGGCCGGCTAAAGCCACCTCGACCTGATGTTGAGCGCGGTCGCGATCCTGCTTCAGCTGCTCGATCCCCTTTTCGATGATCTGATTGCCTTGTGTCTTGCCGTTTTCGACCTGGTCGATGGCGGCGACGTAGCTCTTCAACTCCTCGTTCCAATTCTTCGCCAGCACGAACGTTCGGGCGGAGAAGTAGAAGAACACGAGCGAAGCGAGCAAGATGAACCCGACCAGGATCATCTGCGGGATCGACCAGTTGATGCGGCTCATGAAAACGGCCACGAGGCCCAAAATCACGACCAATCCGCAAAGCCCCGGTATCAGCATTTCCATGGAAGATCAGCCCTGTGGTGGCCGCCGCGAATTGGATGTGTGATCGAAGGCGAGCAGCGAAACGCAAGCAGCCGCAAATATATCGCCGACTGCCGATGCGCGTTCAAAGCCGCGCATGGCGGAATTCTTGTGAGGAGTCTGACTTGCGGCGATGAATTCATACTAGATAGGGCAAATTGGGGTGTCAAGCAAAGCGCGCGGCGCTGCGCAGGGGTCGCCGGTAGCAATGTTGGAGTTCGCGCTTTAGCGTGCGGGGCCAAAACGCTCCAGCGTGAACTCCAACGGGGCGCCGATTTCGAAACGGGCCGCGCGGGCGGTATAATCTGCGTTATCAGCAGGCTAGATCGTCCCAGGCGGGGTGCCAGGTTTCGATGCGTGGGAAGAGAATCCCCGCCAGCTCGAGCGCGACTTGCGTGGAAGCGGTCAGCCGGCCGCCGTCGGCCGCCTCGGTCGGGTTGGAGTGCCCCATCACCAAGCGGGTGAATTCGGTGGAGCTGCAGGCGATGTAGTTTCGCGACAGCCGGCCGGGAATCGAACGCGTGCCGCGGCGAGCGACCGTTAACAAGTGCTTTTCCTGCCCCACCAACAGCCCGAGTTCGCAAGCGCGCGACATCCCGCTTTCGCGCAACCGCGATTCCCAGAGCGGAGCCACGCAACGCACGAGCGCCGCCACCGCGGGCCGCCGCACCATAAAAACCTCTTGCTCTTCCATTTCGCGATGAAAGAACTGACCATCGGCGGCGGCGACAAATCGATGCAACGGGTCGCTGGGCGGCGCTTCCAACTCGATCTCTTGCTGATCGCGTTCGATCGCGTCGGAACAAGCACGGGCCAAAAGTTGCGGACCCGCGTGCGGATAGGCCGGATCGGTCAGCAATTCGACAATGCGCTTTTGCCGCACCACCGCATAGCCGACGATCGGCGCACTGGCTTCGTCGAGCTCGAGTTTGTCGGGGCCCGCGATCGCCACGACGATGTGGTCGAACGCCTTGCGGCTGATCAGCCATCGCCAATATGCTTCGCTGCGCAGGGGCGGACCGAACGCCGCGATCGTGTTCCGGGCGTAGATTCGCATCAGGGCCGACAATTCGACATGCCGCCACAAGCGGATATTGAGCGGCGTTGTCCGCAGCGCCGGATCGGCCCAATAGCGGGCGAGAATATTGCGGGCGCGAGCGCGCGAGCGGCTGTGCCGACCGCAAACGGCCCAACCCCAGCGGTGGAAAAACCGGGGAATGCGCGTGCGAAGCAGGCCCCACGGCGGTCCTGCTTTTTCGCGGGCGATCGGTTCTCCCGCATCGGCGCCGAATGCGCCATCGCCGCAATCTCCAGCATTGCGCGAGGCGGCGCCGTTCGCGGCGGCGCCTGTAGCAGCAACATTGAGCAAAGCTCTGGCAACGCCCTGCGAGCGGAACTCCGGCAACGTTGCCAGCCACGCCAGGCGATCGACCGGCAGGCGCAGCGGACCGAAGCCCATCGTGCGGCGAATCAATTGCAAATGCGCGACGAGGCGTCCGTTGTGCCGTATCAGCAGACGGTTGCCGGGATCGTAGCTCGGTTCGTCTTGGCTGGCGTAGAACTCCTCGCGCGAGGGCCCTTGGAAGACGGCCAGCAGCAACTGGTAAACATCGGGGTGATCGCCGGCCCGCCCGCAGACGACTGGCCCCATCGCGGCGTGGCGCGCCGCGATCGACATCGGCGGCCCGATCGCGGCGAACCTTCGCTCGGAAGGCGGCGCGGCAGAAATTCGGCGAGCGCTCGAGGTGGCCGCAGTTAGCCTCGGCGGCGAGAAGGCCGATTTGGCCGATGGTTCGGCGGCATCGGCGGCGCCATTCGTGGAGCCATTGCCGCTCGTGGGGAGAATGCCGCTCGTGGGGCCAATCTGGCTCGACGGGGCGATGCCTTGCCGGCTCGAGCGAGAATGCTCGGCAGCCGGCAATCGTTTGTTAATCGGGTCCGCTATCGGACCGCGTTTCGAACTTTCGAAACGCTTGCTGGGGGCGGCTTCTCGGGCCGCTCGAGACTTTTCTTGAGAGACAACCGCCGAACTCGCGGCGCGGCTCATGCCGAATCCCTTCTTCGTTGGACATTCGATCCATCACGCTCAACATAACGCAAACGATTATAGGGTCGCGAGTTCGCAATGCAAGCAGTTCGCGGCGCATTCAAGAAAAAACTTTGGTTCACAGCGCCGCGCGGATCGTCGCGCATGGCGCCGCACTCCCAGCCCGTTGAACTATTGCCTACGGGTGGTTGCTCTTGTGCCACTGGCTCTGCCCCAACCCGCCAGCGCCACACCAACGAACAAGTGCCACATCAGTCAACGATTGTCGAAGGGTGGGCCGTGTGCCACTGGCCAGCGTAGTCGGCCAGTGCGAGCGCCGTTGGACTCGGCGATGCTCTCCTGACGTTGCCGTTTGGCGCGTGTTCTCGCGTCAGACGCCTCCGAACCGGAACGTCAACTTGCCGGCCGACACTGGCCGACTGGGCTGGCCAGTGCCACACGAAGATATGCTCGTGTCGAACTACTTCAACCGGCTGCCAGTGCCGTCAGATTCCGGGCTGCCGCGACGATGACACGAACGGATTGCTGCGCTGCTCCGTGCCGATCGTCGTTGCCGGACCGTGGCCCGGCAAAACCAGCGTCTCCTCGGGAAGCGAATAGAGCTTCTCGCGAATGCCGGCGGCGAGCGTGCCGAAATCGCCGCCGACGAGGATGTCGGTTCGGCCGACGCTTCCCGCAAACAGCACATCGCCGCCGAACACGACCGGCGGCGTGCCCGCCTTCCACACATACACGACGTGGCCCGTCGAATGGCCGGGTATCTCGCGCACCAACAAATCGAAACCGGCGGCGGAATACTCATCGCCCTCGCGAACCAACACGTCGGCCGGCGGACTGGTGATCGGAAAACCAAATGCCGCCGACAAATTCAGTTTCGCATCCGTCAGCTTTTCCGCCTCGTTCGCGCCGACGACGATCGGGCAATCGGGCCAGCGATGCTTCAGCGCCCCATTGCCGGCGATGTGGTCGCAATGGCCGTGCGTAATCAATATGGCCACCGGCGCGAGCCGCTGGTCGTCCAGATATTCGAGAATCAGGTTAGGCTCCAGGCCAGGATCGACCACGAGGCAATCGCTGCGCCCCTCGAGCCAAGCGATATAGCTGATTTCCTGGTAAGGCCGTGAAACGATCGGCGCATATTGACAATAGGGCAAAATAGGTTCTCCGCGATCCCCTGCCACGCGACGCTTGCAGCTGCGACGGTGAAACAGGATCGTCCGATGTTGCGGTTTGGTCTGGACTCGGCCGGGCGGGTTGGGTAAACAATCGCGTCCCGGCCGAGGCACCATCATTATTTCCGACAGCGGCGGCGATAAAAAGGAGTATTGGCCCCGACAGCCTCTCGGCCGGAACGATTGCGGAAAGCCGCCGCACGGCTGCAGGAGCGAGCCGTGCAGCATGGGGGAAAATGCCCCGTGCAACGTCGTCAAATTCAATCACGGAGGATGACCCATGCGTTGGACCGGCTTTGGCCGATTGCACCGATTTCTCACGGTTGGCATTGCTGCCGCCGCTTGCACTGTGGGCCTGTCGCTGTCGCGCGGCCAATCTTCGCAGCCGGGGCCCGGCACTCCCAGCTATGCTAGCGACGCCAATGTCGGGCCAAACGATCAGGGCCCCGTGGGCTCTGTGGCATCGCTTCCCACCGGCCAATATTCCGGGGGCCCCGCCACGCCGGCCGAGCATCCGCTCGTGCCCGCGCTGCGGATCGCCTATTCCGGAATGGACAATATCAACAAGAACATTCCCGACTACACTTGCCTGCTGGTCAAGCGTGAACGGATCGACGGCAAGCTGGGCGAACACGTGTATATGGCCCTCAAGATCCGCAACCATCCGTTCAGCGTTTACCTCAATTTTCTCAAGCCCGACGATGTCGCCGGCCGCGAAGTGATCTACGTCGAAGGGGCCAACAAAAACGAACTGCAGGCCCACGAGGGAAAAGGGCTGCGGGCTCGATTGGGCACCTTCTCGTTCAACCCGACCAGCGCCATCGCGATGGAAGGCAACCGCTATCCGATCACGCAGATTGGCGTGGCCAATCTCACGCATCGCTTGATCGAAGTGGCCGAGCACGACAAGAAATACGGCGAGTGCGACGTGCAATTCCGCAAGGGCGCGAAAGTGAATGATCGGGTTTGCACGATCATCGAGGTGACGCACCCGATCCCGCGGCGGAATTTCCTGTTCCACAAAGCGGTTGTGTATGTCGACGACCAACTCAATGTGCCAATTCGCTACGAGGCCTATAGCTGGCCGAAGGTTCCCGGGGGCGCGCCGGTGCTCGACGAAGAATACACCTACATCAACATGAAGGTGAACGTCGGCCTCACGGACGCCGATTTCGACATCCACAATCCGGCCTACCACTTCAAGGAAAGCGGACACTAAGAAGGTTTGCGAGCGCGAGTTCGCGCCGCAAGCCCAGCGCGAGTTCGCGCCTCAAGCCCAGGGAAGGCCCGCAACGCGTCGTCCATTGGACAACGTTCTCCTGGCCTTCCCTGGGCTTCGCAAGCAGCGGGTGCGGTGCCGGCCATGCCTCGCCAACCGACGCCAATTGGCGGTCAAAACGGCCGTCGTGCGCGGCGTGGCGACGACGGGATTTAGTGGCCTTGGCAAGCAGGCGCGCGAGCGGCCGCCGAGGCGGATTCTAGCGCCGCAAGCAATTCGTTTTTTCGAATTGGTTTCCGCAAAAATCCTGACACTTGCAAAGCGATGGCTTGTGACTTGATTTGCTCGTCGTCGGTGGCAGAAAGGATCACGACGACAGTGTCGGCAAGCGATTCATCGGCGCGGATGCGGCGCAGCAATTCGATACCGCTTAGCCGCGGCATTTCAATGTCGAGCAGGATTATGTCGGGGCGAAGCTTGGTCGCCAGCGAAATCGCGTTCATCGGATCGGTCGTGTGGACCAATTCACGGTAGCCCGCGGCTTTCAGATACACGGCGACGACAAAGCTGTTCAGTTTCTCGTCGTCGATCATCAGCACCGTCGCGCCGGCGGACGCTTGCTTCGCACCTGGCGGCAGGGGGGCGACGGACGACGGCGTTTTAAGTTCGGAAGGCATTTCAGTACTTTCGTGCAGGGGATGCACCATATCAAGGCGCAACCCCGCTTCCGGCGAGATGGATGGCGAATGAAGCGAAAAATGCCGCGCTGCCCCCTGCCCGTTCCGCACCGAGGATTCACGCCTCGCCGGGCATTCGGCTACGTTCGACGCAGCAATTCTAGGTCACGGCCATTTGCCGGGTACGCTTCCGCACGTTCAATCTCGGCTGAGAATGAAATAAGCGAGACCGATCGTGTCGATTATGCGGCAGAGAAAACCCCACGGATCGAAGATTTCACCAGTCGTCCGCACGATACAGTCCTGAAAAATCGCCGGCGGGAAGTTTGCATCCCTGCCGCCGGCCACGCTATTCTCACGCCGATATTTTCGCTTGGGAACGCAAAAGCTCGGACGCCGATCCAGGGATACGCCCGCTATTTGTGTTCGCCGGCTTGTTCCGCCTTTGGAAGCATGCCGATGTCGGCCGTCCATTCCACGAAGCGGCTTGGCCAAGCGCCGAACGGGCTGCCACCGCGAGAACTGATGCCGCCGCCGTGCCCGCCGCGGGCGTAGATGTGCAATTCGGCGGGAATCTTGGCGTCGAAGTAGGCATTGAAAAAGTCGATGGTTTCCTTGGCGTGAAATGCGTCGCCAACGCCGGCGCACACGCAGAATGCGGGCGGAGCGTCGTGCGGCACATGGCTCAAATCGAGTTGCCGCCAGCCCGCATACACCAACACGACGAAATCCGGCCGGCAGCTTTCGCGGTCGACCGGATCGGCTGCATCGGGTTTGCCCTTGTCGAAGTTGAGCGCGATTCGGGCGGCCTGCTCGCCGCCGGCCGAAAAACCCATCACGCCGATTTTCTTCGGATCGACACCCCACTGCTTGGCATGGGCCCGGACCATGCGCACCGCGCGCTGCGTGTCGGCCAGCGCGTCGACGGCCGAATCGTAGGGCTTGAGCCGGTAGCGGAGGTTGAACGCAGCGACGCCCAGCCCGTTCAGCCATTTGCCGACCTCGGCTCCCTCGGGGCCGACCCAAAGCGTCGTGTTGCCGCCGCCGGCCGCTACGATGATCGCCGTTCCATTGGCCTTGCCTGCCGGCGGAAGTTGCAACTCGATCGACGGATTGTGGATGTTCGTGATATTGAGCACATGCGAATCCGCGCCTTTGGAATAGTTGAACTTCTCGGGCTGATCGTAGCCGTTAAGCGTCTTGAGCGCGGGATGCCCGGGCGGAAAGAGCGCGACGACCTTGTCTCCCTTGAGGATCGGCTGCGGCTCGAGCAATTTGGTGTCGGGCGATGAAGCCGTTTGGCCGGTTTGCGCCCAAGCGGAAGCGGCAAAGGCGAATTGCACGGCCGCGACAAGGAGCAACGTACGAACAAAGACTCGGAAGGTTGCGATCATGTCAGAATGCCTTTCAATGATTGACAGTTGTATGCTCGGATTGCGGCTGCGAAAGCGGTTGCCCCGCTAGAATCGCGGATCTCAGGTTGGCCAATAAGATCAGCAACAGCAGGTCCAACACGATCGGCAAAACATACATCAGCGAGGCGACCGACCGGTAGAACATCATTTCGAGCGGAGCCGGCACGGGGAGGTGTTCTATTCCGTGCGAAGTGAAGACGCCTGCGATCGCCATGTATGCCAGCAGCACTGCGACGAGCAAGCCGCTGAGAACGAGCTGCAGGAATGCCAGTTGAGCCAGGTGCTTGCGACCAAGGAATCGAGCCAGAGCGAGCAGGAACATGAGGAATGTCATGGGCCCGAAGATTCCGAACAGATCGCGCGTGTACCAGGCCCCAGTCGCGCCGACATGGACCAGGGCGCCGACGGAAAGGATGATGTTCAACATGGCCGCCAGAGCGGTCGCCCCAACCCATCCGCGTGGCCGCGTTGCTGCCGGCGCGGAAAGACAATGCAGCACCCCGATGAGCCCCAGGCCTTGTGCGACGAGTAAGATGTATGGGATGCAGACATGCACCAGATGCGACGTATCCCGGCCCATTCGGCCGAGAACAGGAAACCAGCCGAGAGCAAACAGTGCCACGGTCTCGACCAGCATCACGAACGTTGCGATCCGCACGACGCCCAACCCCGTGGCAAGTTGGCGCAACGATTCGTCCGGCGCGGCATGCCATGCCGGCACGACGACTGCCGGGGCAAGCGATGCCGGCGCGGCGTAGGGATTGACGGGTTCGTCCATGATGCTTGGCATGCGGTGTTCGATTTTCGGAACATGCGAGCGGAGCCCAGCGAGGCATGCGTAGTGTAAACTGAATGCCAAGCAGGCGTCAAAACCTTGGCTCCCACCTAACTGCCTGACACACGAATTGAAAAAATGCAGCGAACTCCTTTGAAGACATTCGGCGTATCGCTCGCCTGCATCCTTGTCGCGGCTGGCGGGCGGGCGGTTGCCGCGCGCGGCGCCGACGGCGGCGTCGGCAATTCGGCCGCCGGCAATTTCGCGAGCGAATTTACGACACCGCTCGCCGCCGACAATCTCGATCCGGCGGCGTTTGCCGTGTGGGTCGATGGATCGGAAACGTCGATTTCGCTCAAGGATGGGCCGCGGCATTGTGTATGGACGCAATCGAGTCGCCCGGAATGGGACGGCGCCGACTACGGCGAATCGAAGCAGCCGGGAGTTCGCCATTTGCGGATCGGCTTCAAAAAACCGCTCGAAATCGGCGCCGTCTTGGTGCGCGGCGGCGGCAAGCTGAGCGTCTTGCGGCCGACGGTCGCCTATCCCGGCAGTCTGGCCGACGAAAGCCAATGGCTGCCGGCCGAGCGGCTCAAGGGGGGCCAAGTTTCGCGAGATGAAGTCGAGCGAGAAGAGTTTGCCGTGTGGGTTTTGCCGCCGAAAACCGTGGCCCGCGCGATTCGCTTCACCCACGTTGCCGCACCGACCGAAACAACCTATCACGGCTGGCTCGGCGGCGCTTTCGTGCTCGGCCAACGGATGATCAACGTCGCCCCGCGTGCGACGATCACGACTGGCTCCCGCAACGAAGCCGCCTCGCGGTTAAACGACGAAAGCAACAACGGCACTTGGAGCGCTTGGGACAACGGCGCGAGCGGCACGGCCTCGGTTGTCTCTCAAGAGCATCCCGAATCGGTGCTGATCACATGGCCCCACGACGAGCGCTTGCTGGGAGTCAATCTGCTATGGGCCGGTTTTAGCGCGGCCGACGTTCAAACATACGTCGGTCCGGCCGACCGGCATCCTCGCGAGGCCACGGAGGCCGACTGGCAAACCGTGGCACGATCCGACAAGATCGAAAACGCGTATCCGTTGCCGTTGGGCGTGAACTGGCTCGGATTCAGCCAACCGATCACGACCCGCGCCCTTCGGCTGCGGATTACCCGTGCGATCGACGAGACGAAATCCCATCCGCACATGCGAGGCAATACGCATGCTGGCCGGCGCATTTGGCTCGGCGAATTCATGGCGCTCTCGCCGCTCGGCAACGCCGCGTTGCAATCCGCAGTCGCGCCGCCGAGCCCCTTGGCCGACGCGCTGCACCCGCCGATTCCCATTCGGTTCCATCTCGACGAAGCAAGTTGCGTGACGCTGGTGATCGACGATCTGGATGGCCGGCGCGTGCGCAACCTTGTGTCAGAAACGGAATATCCGGCGGGCGATCATGTCGTCTGGTGGGATGGGACGAACGACCTGCTCCGCGATCTCGATGCTCCGCGGCATGGGATTTATCGAATCCCGGCGCAACTCGTCGCGCCCGGCAAATACCGGTTGCGCGGGCTCGCGCGCAAAGCGATCGATCTGCGGTTCGAATTCTCGATCTACACGGCCGGCGATCCGGCCTGGGCGACGGCCGATCATCGCGGCGCATGGCTGGCCAACCATTCGCCTCCCAGCAGTGTACTGTTCGTGCCGGGGGACAAAGCTCCCGGCGGCGAGCCGCTCATGTTTTTGGGTAGCTACGTGAGCGAAGGAACCGACGGCTTGGCCTGGGTCGATCTCTCCGGCCACAAGCGCGGGGGCGAAACGTGGGTCGGCGGGAATTGGACCGGAGCGCCGCTGCTGGCGCGCGATGCCGGCCCGCATGCGCCCTCCGCCGCGTTTGGCTATGCGGCATCCGCCTGGGAAGGCGAACTTCGCATCACCGCGTTGACCGCAAAGGGCGACCGGGCAGTCGTGAAATACGATCTTCCGGGAGGGAAATCTGCTTCCGAAGTGCGTGGCCTGGCCGCCTTCGACGGACTCATCGTTTGCAGTCTTCCGAAGCAGAAGGAATTTTTGTTCGTCGATGCGCAAAGCGGAGCGATTCGCGGACGCGCGGCCTGCGACGATCCGCGCGGAGTGGCCTTCACCGCCGATGGGCAACTCCTCGCCTTGGTCGGAAAATCGCTGCAGCGATATCGGTTGCTCGACACGAACGGAGACCTGACGCTCGGCAAGCCGGAAGCTGTCGTCGCGGCGGGCCTGGATGATCCGCAGCAGCTCGCCCTCGACGATCGCGGCAATATCTACATCAGCGATCGCGGCGCCAGCCACCAAGTGAAAGTCTTCACCGCCGACGGCAAGCCGCTCCGTTCGATCGGCACGCCCGGGCAACCGAAAGCCGGGCCGTATGATTCCAGCCATATGAACAATCCCAATGGACTGGCGATCGACAGTCGCCGGCGGCTGTGGGTGGCGGAGACCGATTTTCAACCGAAGCGGGTCAGCGTGTGGACGCTCGATGGCAAACTGGTGACCGCGTTTTATGGCCCGAGCGAATATGGCGGCGGCGGCAAGCTCGATCCGCAGGACAAAAGCCGATTCTATTTCCACGGCATGGAATTCAAGCTCGATTGGCAGCGCGGCAGCTCGCAATTGGTCGATGTGCTTTTCCGTCCCGATCCGAACGATCCGCAGTTCGGGGCCGGCTTTCCCGGCGGGGCGCCGGAATCGCCGATCTACGTCGGCGGGCGAAAATACTTTTCCGATTCCTACGATAGCAATCCGACCAATGGCGCGGGAGTCGTCGCAATCTGGCAGCAACGTGGCGATGTGGCAGTGCCGGTCGCGGCATTTGGCCGGGCCAACGACTGGAATCTGCTTAAGAGCGATGCATTCCGATCGCGCTGGCCGGCCGGCGTCGATCTGAACGGCGATCGGTGGAGAAACCAAGCGGGGTTCGCGTGGTCGGATCGGAATGGCGACGGAGTGGTTCAGCCAGAAGAAGTTGAATTCACACGCGCCGCGCTGGGCGGCATTGTCGTAATGCCGGATCTGTCGATCATCGCATCGCGAGTCGACGACCGCGCGATGCGATTTGCGCCGGTTCGGTTCAGCGGCGCCGGTGTGCCGATCTACGATATGGCACATGGCGAAACACTCGCCACGGGAGCGCAAGCGCCGACGAGCTCGGGCGGCGACCAAGCTCTAGCAAACGCCGAGGGTTGGACAATCCTCACCGTGGCGCCGAAACCGTTTGCGCCCCAATCCGTCGGCGGCGTGTTCCGCGGAACGCCAAAATGGTCGTATCCGGATCTTTGGCCGGGCCTGCATGCGTCGCACGAATCGCCGCCCCCCGATCGGCCCGGCGAATTGATCGGCACCACGCGATTGCTCGGGCCGTTCGTCACTCCGAAAAAGAGCGACGCCGGTCCAATCTGGGCGCTCAACGGAAACATGGGCAACGTTTATCTTTTCACGGCCGACGGATTGTTTGTCGCGACGCTATTTCACGATGCTCGCTTGGGCCGCCCTTGGGCAATGCCGATCGCCCGGCGCGAAATGTTGCTGAACGACCTCACATTGCACGACGAGAATTTCTGGCCGTCGATCACGCAGACGAGCGACGGCAAGGTGTATCTCGTCGACGGCGGGCGCACGAGCCTGATCCGCGTCGATGGCCTCGACAGCATCCGCCGGCTCGCCGACAGCGAGTTGAATGTCTCGGCCGACCAGTTGCGCGAAGCGACCGATTTTCGACTCCAAGCCGAGCTCCGGCGGCAACAATCCCGCGGCGCCGATCGGCTCGTCGTGACGATGCGATCGAAGGCGCCGGCGATCGATGCGGCATTCCAGGGTGATAACTGGGGCTGGGCTTCGTGGGTCGACATCGATAAGGCCGGGGTGGCTGCGTTTTTCAACAGCAATTCGAAGCCGCACGACGTTACCGCCGCGCTTTGCGTCGCCGGAGATCGGCTCTATGCCATGTATCGAGTCGACGATCCGAAATTGCTCAGCAACTCGGGCGAGCTATTGCAAAATCTCTTCAAAACGGGCGGGGCCCTCGATCTCATGATCGGCGCCAACCCCGCGGCCGATCCGCATCGCAATCGTGCCGTGGCCGGCGACGAGCGGCTGCTGGTCACGCAGGTTCGCGATAAAACCGTCGCCGTGCTGTATCAGCCCGTGGCGTTCGGACCAGCGCGAGCGGCAGTGGGCGGCAAGGCTGAGCCCGTGGCGTTCAGTTCGCCGCTGCGCACGATCCGATTCGATCGGGTCGAAGATGTCAGCGACCAGGTCCGGTTCGCGTCGGTGGTTGAGAAAGACTACAAGGCTCACGCGGAGCGCGGCGTCTTCGGGTTCTCAATTCCGCTGGCCACGCTCGGCCTCAAGCCGCGGCCGGGCGAAATCCTCCGCGGCGATATCGGAATCTTGCGCGGCGCCGATTTTCAAACCATCCAACGCGCCTATTGGAGCAACAAGGCCACCGGCATCATGTCCGACATTCCCAGCGAAGCCGAACTAACGCCGCAACTGTGGGGCCTATTCGAATTCAAGCCGCAAACGAAGGAATAGCACGCAATGGCTACGCCTCGGAATGCATTCAGCAACCGGTCAACTTGTCGTCAGTCTTCTTCCGAACAATACCAGATGCAGATCGTAACGTGATGGCCGACGCCGGAGCGTTCGCTTTCCGATTGCGACACGTGCAGCACCTTGCCGTCGATCGAGGCTAGCCATTCGTTGATGTGCTCTTCTTGCGACGAGCCGACGACCGTCTCGCCCTGACCACTGACAAACGTAAAAACTTTGACGCGTTCTCGCATGGCGGATTCTCCTGACTTGATCGCCCTCAACCATTTTACCGGGGGCGGAATCGTGCGAGTTCGACGGTTCATTTCTGCATGCTGATTTGCCAGGCTTCGCCGAGCAATGCTTCGGGGTCTTTCGGCGGGTCGCAATTGATGAGCATCGCGGCATCGACGTCGTCGGGAAAGTGGAAGATCGAGCTGCGGAATGAGCCGGCCCGCGAACCGGGCCCGGATCCTTCGTCCCAAAACCAGCCGCCGTTTTTTTCCCAGCCGGGCTCGGAAGTGTCCCAACCCAGCAGATCGTGGTACATCATGTCGGTCGTGCTGCGGCTGAGCACTTTGTGGTCGCGCAGGCCGGTGAGAAATCGGCCGAGATCAGACACCGACGCATACCAGCCGGCCGCTCCGGCCGTCGCGTCGCAATTCCAATCGAACGGAAATCCGGGGCGCGTGCTGCCAAGCTGCTTGTAGCCGCACGTGGGAGCGTCGGCCTGGAAGTGGGTTTCCATCTGGGTGATGCCCATCGGCTTGAGCACGTGTGCCTTCACAAACGGCATGTATTGCACGTGGCCGATCTGCTCGATGATCAACCGGGCGATGTAGAAATTGTTGTTGTCGTAGGCGTAGTGTGTGCCGGGCGGGTGGGCGAGGGGCTCGGTGAGCAGCTTTTCGAGATCGGCCGGGGTATTGAAATCCGACATTTTCTTGAATCCGCTTCGATGTTGGAGCAACTGGCGAATGGTCACTTTTTTCACGTCGCTGCTGGCCGCGGGGCATACGGCCTTGATGTGGGGCCAAAATGGATCATCGAGCGAGAATTTTTGGCCGGTCACTTCCCAGAGTTTCAATAGCGCGACGGCGGTGATCGTTTTGGAAACGCTGGCGACGCCCATCGGCTTGTCGAGCGTCCATTTCACCGACGGATGATCGGGCTGCCACGGGGCGCGAGCCCAACCCTCGGCCCCCTTGGCCACGACCTCGCCGTGCTGCAACACCTCGAACGCGTAGCCTCCCGCCAGCTTGCCGTCGCATTGCTTGTGGAGATAGTCGCTCCATTTGCTGAAATCGTGCGGGCCGATTTCCGGCGCGACCGCGACCCAACGCAATTGCTTGTGCTGCTGCTCGAGCGATTGGATCATCTTGCAAGCCGGATGATCCAGGTCGTTGGTCCACCAACCGTTATTGGTCAGGCAGATCCAGGTGCCGAGCGTTGTGAACGAGACGCAACGCACCGCGAGATTCTTCTTGACCGCATTGTCGAGCACCTTGGCCAGATCGGAGGGCACGCTGCCATACCAAACACCGGTCTTGCCGAACAGCACGACCCAGGCCCCATTTGGGCCGAAGGAAACCGATCGCAATGTGCCGCCGCCTTGGGAGACCTCGACGATTTTTTTGAAGGCGTCGTCCGGAATTTTGCCGATCGTCCAATTGCCATTCTGATTCCACAGCACCGTCCAACCGCCGCTCGGCGCGAAGGCGACGCATTTGAACGTCGTATTCTTGGCCTTTTGCAACTCGGCAAGTTTCTTGCAGCCGGGCAAGCCGAGGTTGCTGGTGTAATAGCCGTTGCCTTCCGTCAGCACGACCCAATCGCCATTGGGCGTGAAGGAAACGGAGTGAAACGTGTTGGCTTTCTGCAGCTTTATGAGCTGCTTCGAGATGTGTGCGCCGGTGTTGTTGGTCCAAAATGCATTGCCGTCGCCGAGAATGACGAAATCGCCGGCTGCATGGGCAACCGTGACGAGCGCAAGCCACGCGAGGATGGAGCCAGTAGCGCGGCACAAATTGCAGCGGGTCATCAGTTTCACCGGGGCAACGAGCGGATGTGGGGAAAAGCCACGGGCGGCCGCCCTCCATTGAAGGAACGGCGAGAGTCGGAGTCAAGCACAGCGAGCTAAGGCGACTCGTTTCGCGAATTGGTCGATTTCCGGCGCCGCACAACGCGCGAAACGGCGTCGGCGCGGTTTGCGGGTTTGGCGATGACGCTCAGAATAGATGGCTGCCGCACGGCGGGGCAGACGGCACACGGAGTGTGCCTGCTACGTTATCGCAGGCGGCACACGGAGTGTGCCTGCTCCGTATCAGACGTTCCAGCCTTTGCGATATTCGCGCTTCGTCCAGCGGTTCAGATCGGGCAGATTGGTGATTTTCATTTCCGGCCCGTTCCATTCGACTTTGTTGCCCACGCCCGCGTGCTGGGCCAGGTTGCCCAACAAGATAAACTCGGTGAGACGGGTGGCGTAGTCGAAGCTTGTCGCCGTGTCGATTTTGCCTTCTTTCACGGCGCGGATGAAATCGGCGAACGAACCCTTTGGCCGCGGCAGCGATTTTGGCGGGGCCGGAATTTCATCCATCAACTTGTGCGGCACGAGCGTCATGCCGCCGCCGTAGGTGCCGGTGTAGAGAATCCCCTTTTCACCGACGTACAGTGTGCCGTTGCTGTCGAATTTTTCGTCGGGATATTTTTTCTTCAGCTCGCTCAATAGCGGCGGAAGGTAGTGCGGGCCGTGCCCCTTTTTCTTGTTTGGAGCGTCCGTGTAGCCGTCGTACCAATAAACCTTGACGGGCGGCAAATCGCCGCGCGCCGGAAAGTCCCAACGCAACCGGTTGCCGGTCGGATACCGCTCATCGCTGCCGCCGGCGACCGATTCCATTTCGAACCCTGTCGGATGCTCGAGCTTCAGCGCCCAAAAGACGCCGTCGAGCACGTGGCAGGCCATGTTGCCCAGCGAACCGTTGCCGAAGTCATACCAACCGTGCCATTCGTGAGGATGCAGGTCGGCGTGGAAATCGCGATACGGCGCCGGGCCGATCCAATTGTCCCAGTGCATTCCCTTCGGGGCCGGCCGGGACGGCGGACGCGGACCCACGCCGCCGTTCGAGCGATCGCACCAACTGTGCGTCTCGCGAATTTCGCCGATCGTGCCGGCCCAAACGTATTCGCACAACCGGCGGTATCCCTCGGAGCAATGCCCTTGATTGCCCATCTGCGTGGCCACCTTGTATTGCTCGGCCATGGCCCGCAGCCGGCGAGCCTCGGCCACGTCGTGGCACAGCGGCTTTTCGCAATACACGCCCTTGCCCAACTGCATGGCGATCATCGTCGGCAGGGCATGCTGATGGTTCGGGGTGGCGACAAACACGGCATCGATCTGTTTGTGCATCTTGTCGAACATTGCCCGATAGTCGGTGAACGTTTGAATCTTTTCGGCGTTCGGGTCGTGCTTTGCCCGGTCGGACAAGTAGCCGCCGAAATGCGATTCATCGACGTCGACGATTGCGATGAGGTTTTCATTCTTGACGGCATCGAGATGCGAACGCCCGCGTCCGCCGCAGCCGACGAGCACGCAATTGATTTTTTCCTTGCGGTTTTCGGCATGCAGAAACCCAGGCGCGCCAAGGACTCCAGCCGAAACGGCGCCGGCGCCAAGCGAAGCGGTTTTCAGAAACGAACGACGATCGATGCGTGAGGGCATGGGGAAGTTCTCCGGCGACGAGATCGCTGCAAGGTGGGACTGGGGGAAGGCGGGACGACCGATCGGAGTTCGGGCGAAACGCATTATAGTCGAAACAAATTCGGGTTGCCAATTTCCCGTTTCAGCTGCTGTCCGCCTTGTCCGCCTTTCCTTGATGCAGCACGCTGAAGCGTGAACTCCAACGGTTGGAGTTCACGCTTCAGCGTGCTGTTCAACGCGCAAACGGTCGCCGATCGAAAGCCGATCGCCCAAAAAATAAAGACGGCCTGCCTGGTTTCACCCGGGCAGGCCGTCGTCGATTCTTCGCTTGAAGAGGTCGGCCGTTTCATCGACCGCTCTTCTCATCCGGACCGCTTAGCCGCCGCAACCGCAGCTCGGAGCGGCAGCGCAACCGCAGCTCGGGGCCGCAGCGCAACCGCAGCTCGGGGCGCAGCAGGTGTGCTGGCAGCAGGCGTGCAGCCATTCACGGCAAGCGTGGTGGCAGCAGCTTTCATGGCAGCAGCGCTCGTGGCAGCAGCGG
Source organism: Pirellulales bacterium (assembly GCA_036267355.1). NCBI lineage: Bacteria > Pseudomonadati > Planctomycetota > Planctomycetia > Pirellulales > Pirellulales bacterium. The sequence continues at coordinate 23,115 of DATAWG010000130.1, forward strand.
TGGTGGCAGCAGTGGTGGTGGTGGTGGTGGCAGCAGCCGCAGGCCGATTCGCAACCGCAACCGCAGCTCGGGGCGGCCGGGGCAGCGCAGCAGGTCGCTTCAGCCGGGGCAGCGCAGCAGGTCGCTTCGGCCGGGGCAGCGGCGCAGCTCGGGGCGGCAGCGCAACCGCAGCTCGGGGCCGCAGCACAACCGCAGCTCGATTCGCAGCACGACTTCATGCAGCAGCACAGTTTCTCGCAGCAACGATGGCAGCGCTCACGGCAGCAGTGGTGGTGGTGATGGCAGCACTCACCGCAAGCCGGTTCGCAACTGCACGACGGTTCGGCGCTACATCCGCAGTCAGCTTGGACGCGGGACACCAGCGCCAAGGCGGCCACCAGGGCCAGCACAACAATACTGAGACGACGGCTCATGACGACTCTCCTTGAGAAAAACGGATACAAAACATCCCGGACGGGCCACCCGCCGTACGGCCCCTCGCTGCCGCCCGACCGCGGCATGCCCAATGAGGGCCGTCGTGGCGATCCAGGCTCGCAAGGTGGTGGCATTTCTATGAGGTGGTATCGGTTCGCTGAACCGCTCGCCTTAGCTAGATTCGCCATTCACCCCCATCCGCGAGGTCAAATCGCCGGTGGTTGTTCCGCTTTTGACGAAGAAACCGAGAGAACCAGCGGCGTCCTACCTTGCCCAGGTCGGAGAGACCGGCTGTAGGCTGTGACTATCCGGTACATAAAGAACATTCCTCAACTCAGAGATGTCAGGCTTCTCCGCGATCGTGGTCGGGGCAGACCGATCAACGAACGTAGCAGGCACACTCCGTGTGCCGTCTGCCCCGCTCCATGCGCAACCCGCCGCGGAGCGCAGACGGCACACGGAGTGTGCCTGCTACCATTGGCGAGGGTTGCCGGTCGGCTAAAGTCGGCCGACCTTTCTCTCCGAACAGCGCTCCGTTTGCAGCGCAATCGAGGCGAGAAAAAGAGAATTTAATTCGGGCGAGCCGCCGCCATCGACAGCGATTGCAGATACGGAACCGGCGCGCTGCCGAGCGCGTTGAGCACCGTGCCGCCGGCGGTGAAGCAATGAGTCACCCAGTCGGGCTTGCCATATTTTTCGAGCGCGGTGCCCCCCTCGCCACCACCGACGTACACGTCGACACCGGCGTCTTTCATCCGCTTCAATTGATTGATGAATTGCCGAGTCCCGTTTTCGAATCGAGGGTCTTCGAACATCCCGAACACACCGTTGTGAAAAGCGACCGGCGCCGACGCCCCGCCCAATTGCGGCCGCACCGATTCGAGGAATTCGCCGATTTTCCGCTCGAACAGTGCGCTCGTTTCCGGGCCGACATCGAATTGCTGCTCGCCCGGGCCGATCGTTTTCGACACCCGGCCGTCGCCGAGCACGAAATCGACCGGCAGCACGAATTGGATTCCCTTTTCTCGCCCGGCCGAAATCATTCGCCGGGCCTGCTCGATTCGTTCCGGACCGATGTAAAAAGGCTTGTCGTTTTGCGTTTCCTCCTCCGCCAAGCCGAGGCCAAAGGTGGCGCCGTCGAGCTGAGCGGCGGCTTTCTTCAATGCCATTGCGAGCGAACCGGCCGCAAGCACCCAACGAATCGTTCCGCGATCGATCATCGCTTGCAGATCGTCGAGCTTATCGATTTTCAAGCCGCTGAACACGACCAATTGCGTTTTCAGGCAGCGGCGCATCGGGCCATCGAATTCTGATCCGACATAGCGTCCCAACGCAACCCGATCCATCGCCGCTGGAACAACGGTCGAAGAACTGTCCAAACTCCCGGCCGAAAGCGCTTCGTTGACATAAGCGCGTGCGATCTTGGTCGCAAACTCGTTCGCAAATTTGGCCAGATGAGGCACGAGCGCCGGCAGATCGTCGGGCGCCGCGTCCCAAAGCACACGTTCGACCTTATAGCGACGTGTATTGTCGAACACGACAACCCCGCCCGGCGGGCAATCGGCCACCGCCGCGGCCGCCGGAGCACGGATCACCAGCGCTTCGTCGTCGAGCCAATCGGAAACCAGCGGCGCCTTCATATCGAGCAACCGCCCAATTCGAGCGGCAACGGCTTTCAACGAGCCCTCCGGTTTGCGGCCGATATGGCCGAAGATCACTTGCCTCCAACCGTGATCAATTCCGAAGCGCAGAGTATCGACCATCGATCGGAGCCGCTGGTCGCCTTGTCCGATTTCCGCCCCCGGCTTTGCATCGAGGTCGCCGCGGACCAACACGGCCGTCCCGCTGGGTAAGTTGCCGAGCGTTTCGAGCCGCGGCACTTCGGCGAGATATTGCTCGAGCGATTTTCGCGGAGCGGAAGAATCGGCCCCGAGAAGGGCGCGGCACCACGTTAGCATCGATTCATTGGAAACGGCCATGACGCAACTCCAATCTGCCAATTCAAGACACGACAAACGCACGACCAGCGGCGCATTAGAATAGCAAAACCCTGAGAAATGTCACCCCAGTTCAAATCGACGCGATATTGCTTGGCATGGGACGATGGAAAAAGTTGCCGATGCGCGACGTTGGACCCACTGGACGGATAATTATTTCGTAGCGTCCGCGAATTTGCGCAGCATCGTTGCGAAGCGGCAGTCGATGTGGCGGGTAATCGTGCGGATTTCGTATTTTCGCGACGCCGGTTCCCAACTGCGGAACAACCACGTGGCGCCTTTCTTCGCTGCGCTCGGCCTTCAGAACACAGCCACCGGCACGTTCGAATCCCCGGCGGTTGACCGGATTCAAGCAGCAAATCAGCGTTCGCAAGTATTACAGGCAGTCGCAAATCCTCAGCAGTTTCCCGAGGTTCACGCACTGGCCGCGCTAAAGCACTTGTGGGTATACATTGACCAAGCACACGTCTCTGCCGCCAGCTAAACCGTCGAACTATTGGAGGGCGATGATGTCTCAATACCTTATCACCGGCGAGGACACGGAAGACACGTACGACGCGACCGACAATCTCGACGAAGCAATTCGCATCGCAAACGCGTTGGTGCGAAACGGACACGAGGGCGGCCCAGTCTTCATCGAGCGAGATGGGCTGAATATCTGGCAATTCGCGCGATTGCAGAATGGCGATGTCGAAGAAAAGCGGCTTGTGGCCTGATCCGCTTTTTCGGCAGCACGTTGATCGCCACGCATTGAACTATCCGGCCACGCCGATGATCCGATCGCCGCGGACCTCGCTGGCAACCACTTCGCGAAACTGCCGCCGTTGCGCCGGAGTGCCGACGAGTTCCACCGGCGCATAGCGGCATGCCGTGCCGATCATTTGACCGGGCCGCTCGGGCACCGGCGATTCAACCAGCACTTGCAATCGCCGGCCGATGAGTTGTCGAAAATATCGATCGCGCAGCTCGACTTCCAACCCCGCCAGCCGCCGGCAGCGCTCGGCCTTCACTTCCGGCGGCACCTGCCCGACCATCGCCGCCGCAGCCGTTCCCGGCCGGGCGCTGAACGGGAAAATGTGAAGCTTCGAAAATCCGACTTCGCGCGCCAAATCGCATGTGGCTTGAAAATCGGCCTCCGTTTCGCCCGGAAAGCCGACAATGATATCGGTCGTCAGCGCCGGCGCGTCCAGCATCGATTGCGCCAGCCGGCAACGGTCGAGAAAACGTTTCGGGCCCCACCGCCGGCGCATCCGCCGCAAGATCGCTTCCGAGCCGCTTTGCATCGATACATGCAAGTGTGGGCAAATCCTTTGCGGCCACGCTGCCATCACAGCGAGCAACTCGCGCGTCACCTCCGTGGCCTCGATGCTCGAAAGCCGCAAGCGAAATTCCGCGCCTGAGCGAGGACCGCGGACTGGCTCATTTTGCGATGCACTGGGAGCAAAATGCGCCTGTTCCCCGCGCTGCGGGCGGCCTCCGGTTAGACCCTTCGCAATCCGCTCAACCAAACTCGCGAGGCGCAGCCATTCCGATTTCGCTCGCCCGCGATTCTGTTCGACGCCGTAATGCCCCAGATGAATTCCGGTGAGCACGATCTCGCGAAAACCATCCGCCACGAGCCGACTGACCTCGTCGACAATTTCCTGCGGCGGCCGGCTGGCGAAGTGCGGCCGAATTTGCGGAATAATGCAAAAGCTGCAACGAAGCAAGCAGCCATCTTGCACCTTGACATACGCCCGCTGTCGATTGGCGAACGTCGAGATGCCGCTTGGAATATCCACCACGCCGAAACGCCCAAGCAGGTCGGGCAGTTCGCGTTTGTCCGTCACCACTTCGGCGACGCCCGGCAATCGGGCCACTTCCTCGGCCGCGCGGGTGGCGTAGCAGCCCATCACCACGATCCGAGCCCGCGGATTGTGCTTGGCGAGTTGCCGAATCGTCTGCCGGCTCTTGGCGTCCCCCTCCACGGTCACCGTGCACGTGTTCACGACGCACAGGTCGGCCGATTCGTCGCGTTCCGCATCGCGAAAACCGGCCCGCAATAGCCCTTGCCGCACGTATTCCGTCTCATACTGATTCACCTTGCAGCCGAGCGTGACGGTGCGAAGAATGCCAGGCATGGGGGAGGAAAGGGTGAGGGTGAGGGTGAGGTGACAGCGACACGCGAAACCGCAAGCGAGCTTCATTCCTGGGCGGCGGCTTGCTGCTCGCTTGCGGTTTCGCGCGTCCTCTAGACTGCAGCCTCCAGCCTGCAGCCTCAAGCCTATAGCCTCACACCGACGGCTCGATTGTTGCCGACATGGATCCTTTGCAGCCGGCCGAGAGGTCGTCTTTACCGAAGGCGTGGATTTGGTCGCGCTTCAACTCGGCGTGCTCGCGAGTCGTTGTCAAAACGATGGCCTTGCCTCGGGTGTCGACTTCTTTCGCCAACTGAAAGCCGCGCTCCGGCGGATGGCCGAAAAGCTTTTGGAGCATCGCGATGACGTAGTTGTAGCTGTGGTCGTTGTCGTCCCAGAGGATGACATGATACGGTGGCTGACGCTTCGGCTTGCTGCGCTTGTCCGTCTTGGTCGTTCGTTCGGTCTGAACGGCCGGCTCTTGCGTTTGAACCGGCGGTTCGGCCACGGCCGCTTCTTGTTGATCCGCCACGGCAAACCCTAGTGATATTCGCGAGTGAATGATAGTCGCCGCCAAACGACATCGCTATTATAGCGAAGGCAAGGGCGAGGGGTTAGGGCGAGGGATTAGGGTGACGGGTTAGTGGGACTGTCCCTTTTTGCGGAATCCGCGGAGCAAAAGGGGACCGTCCCCCTCCGCCCCACTATTCGGGCTCACTCGGAAAAAAGCTCGGCGGTGAGCGTTAGGCACGAAGGCAGACAAAGGCCAAGGGCCACAGGTCGGAGGAAGAGCAGTGCAACGGACGGCGACGCGAAAACCGCAAGCGCCGGTGAACGATCGTCGCGAGGTACTAGATCTTCAGCCCCCACCCAAACCTCTCACCCTACCCCCTCACCCTATCCCCTAACCCTATCCCCTAACACTACCCCCTACCCCCATGCCCGATCTCGACGCTTATCTCGACCAAAACGCCGCGCGATTCGAAGACGATCTGTGCCAACTGCTTCGCATTCCGAGCATCAGCGCCGACACGGCCCGCCGCGGCGACGTCGATCGAGCAGCGGATTGGGTGCTCGGGCAGTTTCAATCGCTCGGCCTGCACGCTGAAAAAATCCCAACCGCCGGCAATCCGTTGATCTATGCCGAATCGCCGCCGGTCGAGGATATGCCGGTGGCGCTCGTCTACGGCCACTACGATGTTCAGCCGGTCGATCCGCTTTCGGAATGGACCACGCCGCCGTTCGAGCCGACCCGCCGCAATGGCAATATCTATGCCCGCGGCGCGACCGACGACAAAGGCCAGATGCTCACCCACATCAAAGGCACCGAGGCGTGGCTCAAGACCACCGGCAAGCTGCCGATCCAGCTCAAGTTTCTGATCGAAGGGGAAGAGGAAGTCGGCAGCAACAATCTCGATCCCTTCATCGCTGCGAATAAACAAAAGCTGGCCTGCGATGTGGTCGTAATCAGCGATTCGAGCCAGTTCGCACCCGGCAAGCCGGCGATCACCTACGGCCTGCGCGGTATTGCCTACTACGAAGTGCGTCTGACCGGCCCGAAACAAGATCTGCACTCGGGCACATTCGGCGGCGGCGTGACCAATCCGGCCAATGTGCTGTGCCGCATGTTGGCCGCGCTCGTTGATTCCGACGGTCGAGTGCTGGTGCCGGGATTTTACGATTCCGTCGTGCCGCTGACCGATGCCGAGCGCCATCAGTTTCGCGAACTGCCGTTCGACGAAAATGCGTTCATGCATCAGCTCGGCGTTTCGGGCCTCTCGGGCGAAGCCGGCTACACCACGCTGGAGCGCCGCTGGGCTCGACCGACGTGCGACATCAATGGCCTATGGAGCGGCTATCAAGGCGAAGGGGCCAAGACCGTGCTACCCGCTCGGGCCGGCGCGAAATTCAGTTTCCGCTTGGTGCCGAATCAAGATCCACAGCGAATCTCGGCATCGCTGGAAAGAATGCTCCGCGCGACGCTCCCGCCCGGATTGAGGATGGAATTGATCGACACGCACGGCGCGCCGGGCGTGGTCGTGCCGCTGGAAAGCCCGTTCATGGCCGCAGCCGCGGAGGCGATTCGCCGGGCGTTCGAAGCCAAGCCGGTATTCATTCGCGAAGGGGGCTCGATTCCCGTTGTCGGCGCCTTCCACGATCAGCTTGGAGTCGATACGCTGCTCTTGGGCTGGGGCCTGGACGACGACAACACGCACAGCCCCAACGAAAAATTCAACCTCGCCGACTTCCACCGCGGCATCCGCGCCAGCGCCTACCTGTGGGCCGAACTAGCGAAAACCCGCGGCGATTGCCCGCTGGCGGAAGAAGCCGGATTAGGGTTGAGCTGAACCGGGGACTGGCTCATTTTGCGATGCCTTGTGAGCAAAATGTGCCTGTCCCCCTTGCCCAGCCATTTTGCGATGCCTTGTGAGCAAAATGTGTCTGTCCCCCTTGCCCAGCCATTTTGCGTTCGCCATTAGTCATTCATGCTTCGTCATTCTTATAGACATTCGTCATTAGACATTCGTCATTCCCTCTGTCCCCTCACCCTTTCCCTTTCCCCGCCATGCTCGACCGCCGCTTTATCGTCGAAAACGTCGAACTCGTGACTCGCAACACCGCCACGCGCGGCTCGAAAGCCGATGTCGCGCGGTTCGTCGGGCTCGAAGCCCAACGCAAGGCCAAGCAAACCGAGTCCGACGAACTGAATCGCAAAGCGAACGAGGTCAGCAAATCGATCGGGCAAACCAAAGATCCCGCCGAGCGCGAGGCCCGCAAAGCCGAGGGCCGCCGCCTGCGCGAGCAATGCACCGCCGCCGAGGCCGAGCTCGCCAAAATTGCCCAAGAGGCCGACGCAATCCTGCGCGCCATTCCGAACCTCACGCATCCCGCTGCCCCGATCGGCGCCGACGATCAGGCGAATCTCGAACTCCGCCGCGGCAAGACGCCGCTGCCAACGTTCAATTTCAAACCGCTCGACCATGTGCAGCTTGCGGAAAAGCTGGATCTGATCGATTTCGAGTCCGGCGCGAAAGTCGCCGGCCACGGTTTTTATTTCCTCAAGAACGAAACGGTGCTGCTCGAATTGGCGATGCAGCGTTACGCCGTCGATCTCTTGATGCGCGAAGGTTTCACGCCCACGATCACGCCCGACTTGGCCCGCAACGAAATCTTGCAAGGCATCGGCTTCACGCCGCGCGGCCCGGAAACGCAAATCTATAGCATCGCCGATTCCGACCTGAGCCTCGTGGCCACGGCCGAGATCACGCTCGGCGGCCTGCTGGCCGACACGGTGCTCGAGGAAGAGGGCCTGCCGCTGAAATTCTGCGGCATCAGCCATTGCTACCGCACCGAAGCCGGCGCCCACGGCCGCGCGACCCGCGGGCTATACCGCGTTCATCAGTTCACGAAGATCGAGATGTTCGCCTTCACGCTCCCCGACAAAAGCGACGCCATGCTCGACTACCTTTGCGAACTGGAATGCCGAATTTTCGACGGCCTCGGCATTCCGTATCGCGTGGTCGATACTGCAACGGGCGATCTCGGCGGCCCAGCCTATCGCAAATTTGATTTAGAAGCCTGGATGCCGGGCCGTGGCGAATCCGGCGAATTCGGCGAAGTGACGAGCACCTCGAACTGCACCGACTACCAATCCCGCCGCCTCGGCATCCGCTACCGCAAAGGCACGGAAAAAGGCACCCATTTCGTCCACACCCTAAACGGCACCGCCATCGCCATCAGCCGCGGCCTGATCGCCATCTTGGAAAATTATCAATTGCCCGACGGATCAATCCTGGTGCCGGAGGTGTTGCGGACATGGGTGGGCAAGGAAGTGATTGAGCGGCGGTGAGTGCGGCCCGGACACGCTGCAAAGTGCGGAGGTCGAAATAAACAATTCCAGTGAATCCGGCGATGGCCCGATCACGATTTGGAATTGGCAACGCCGGCTTCCGATTCTGCTTTGGTCCCTTGGTGCGTGAGCCTGCTCATCGCCGTCGAAAGCGGAGGATTGAAGGAGCAGCGTTTTAGCGGCGTCTGATTGCGCGCGAGAGCGAATCGGCATCGCCGCCGGCACACGGAGTGTGCCTACTACGTAGCAGGCATACTCCGTATGCCGTCGGCCACTTGAAACGCGTGCCACCATCCTGTCGAGCGTTTCGAGCGCGAGCAAGAATGAAGCAAAGCGGAGGATTGAAGGAGCAGCGTTTTAGCGGGATCTGATTGCGCGCGAGAGCGAATCGGCGTCGCCGCCGGCACACGGAGTGTGCCTACTACAATCAGCTACCGCGGGGCCAAAGCGTCCGAAGCGCTGCCGCCCTCTTGATAGAGCGGCAGGTAGCGATAGTAGACCTCGAGCGTCAGCGTCGAGAAGGCGGTGGTCACGATCCGACCCCCTTGCGGGCCCCACGTGTCGAGCGTCGGGAATTCCGGATCCCAGCTCCCGGCCGCGCAACCGCTGTGGCATTGGGCCTCGATCAGCGTCTTGCGCATCTGGTGGTTCCAAACGTCCCAATCGCGGCCCATCAGATTGTGCATCACCTGCGTGGCGTAGTACCAGTAATATGTGTCGCGGCGGCCGTTGTCGGGCAGGTGCTCGAGCAGATACTGCTTTCCTTCGACCATTGCCGGGTCGTCCGGCCGCATGCCCATATATTGCCACGACAGCATGCCGATGGCCGTCATCGTCGGCGTTGGCTCGTTCGCTTCTTGATAGGAATAGAGCCCGCGATAGTTCCCCTTGCAGACCGAGCCGAGCCAGCGTTTTGCGTTGTCGAGCGTGGTCAGCCGCACGGGCACTCCGGCCAGTTGAGCGCTGTGCAAGGCCATGACTTGCCAACCGAGCACCGATGTGTCGCCACCGGTGGGATCCTGCGGCACGTAGCGCCAGCCGCCCGTGGCCTGGTTTTGAGCTGCCTCGATGAATGCCACAGCCAGCGCTGCCGCATCGCCGACTTTTTGGTCCTTCGTCATGCCGTAGCATTCGCAGAGCGTCAGAGTGGCAAGGGCATGGGCATACATCTGGGCCACTGGCGAATCGGCCGCGAGATTTCCATTGCGGGCCTGATGCTTGATCAGCCAAAAGATTCCCTGGTTGACGACCGGCTGATACGGGCCTTGGCTTTTGTGCGTCTGGCCGGCGGCGAGGAATGTCAGCAGCGATAGCGACGTGGCAGCGACATCCGATTCGGCGCTGCCGGGGCCCGTGCAAGGATTGCCGACGCAATGCGCGGCGAAGCGCGACAGGCTCCAACTGCCATTGGCATTGCGATGGCGGGCAAACCAATTCAGCGCCGCGATCACGGCCATTTCGGTGTTTTTCGTGCCGCCGTATTTGCCGAGCATTTCGCCCTTGCGGCCACGGCCGCCGAAGCCGGTTCCATCGCCGCCGCTGCCGGGTTGATCTCCGAAGCCGTGGCCCGCGCCGATGCCCCCGCCGCCGCGAACAATTGGCCCGGGACCGGTGGCCTGCACATTGAATCCGCCGAATCCGCCGCCATCCGGCCCGGCGGCATTTTGCCTTCCGCCGCCGCGATCGCTCAACGCGTCGTTGCCGGCGTTGCCCTGGCTTGTCACTTTGAATTGCGGATTGTTCAGATCGTCGGTATTGAGTTGGCTTGTATCCAGCGGAGCGACGAACGATTCGATCGGCTCAAGCGGCGGCCTGACGCGCACATCGTCGTTGACGGGCACGAAGCCGCTCGGCGCCGCCGGGGCGGGAAAATGAATCGCCCCCAGGATCAACAGCGCCGCGGCAAACACGAGCATGTGAACCACTGTGCTGGCGGCATACCAATGAATTTGCTCCCGCGTTTGCTCCCACATGTCGGACAATGCATCCCGAGCCCCTGGATGCCGATCGAACTGCTGGCCGGCGAAGCTTCGGAGCGGCCGAGTAACGAGGCCGAAGGGACGTGCGAGATAGCCCACCGGCCTGACAGCGCCGCCGAGCCACCGCAGACCGAGCCCCAATCGCTGCGCAAAAACGTTGCCGCACTGCGAGATCGATCCAAGGCGCGGCGTCATCCGGCCGAGCTTTTGGATGCCGTCCTGGCTCTCCTCACCGGAAGATTCTCGCGAAATTCCGGTGGTGAGCCCGCCAACATGTGACATGGATCAGCTTCTCGGCGGTCGAAAACGGGCGACAGAATGCCACCCTTTAGGCTACAAACCATTATGGTTCGGTTTCGAAGCCGCGACAAGCGGAAGGGCCCTAGGTAGACCGATTGCCGCACCTCGACCGCCCAGACAATCCCGCACCAAGCCGGCCTCCCTGGCATAACCCATCTTTTCAGCACCTTTACCATGTTCCTATACTGAACTGTCCGCACATGGGTGCCTCAACTACTTACTTGGTCGGCCAGTCCCGCCCCGGCATCGGGCTGCAACACATCGTTCTCATTCAAGACAGCCCAGTGCAGCGACTTCCGTCAAAACCTTCCTTGCGCTCCGGCTGGTCTCGCTTTTGGCGGCGGACTGCCGCATTGGTATGCGGTGTGTCGGCGATCTGGCTTTTCCAAATCGCGCCTCCAGTACGAGCTCAATGGGGGCAAACCGTCGCCGGCGACCTTTCGCCGACCATTCGGGTCGACGAGATCGATCCCGCCGCCAGGGCGCTGCTGGAGCGAGTTAAAGCCAACGTGGCCGAGAAGCAGTGGGACGAGGCCGTCGACACCCTCCGGCAGGTGATGGAGCAGCAGGGGACGAAGCTGATTCGCCTCGATGAAACTCGGTTTATCCCGGTTCGCGAGTATTGCCAAATCCGATTGGCCGAGTTGCCCGACTCGGCGCGAGCGCTCTACCGCAGCCGAGTCGATCCACTGGCAAAGCAATGGTACGACGAAGGACTTGCCGCCCACAATGCGGAACCGCTCCGCCGTGTCGTGGATCAATTGTTTTTGAGCAGTTGGACCGACAAGGCACTGCTTGCGCTCGGCGACATGGCCCTTGAGGAAGGAGCTTTTTCCCGGGCTCGCTGGTGCTGGGAGCGGATCAGTCCGGCCCTACGCACACCCGACGGCCGACCACTCTGGCTCGATTTGCGCGCGGCGCGCGAAACGGGCGCCGCTGCGATTGCCGCGAAACCGCCGGAGCCCGCGGCGCAAGCCAAGGGTGTCGCGTCGGCGCCGCAATGGCTCGCTTATCCCGACACGCGACTGAATCTTGCCGAGGTGCGCGCGCGGCTTGTCTTGGCGTCGATTCTCGAAGGTTCGCTTGTTCGGGCGCGGATCGAGTTGGCCGACTTCGCGCGGCGCCATCCGGAAACTCGCGGAAAGATCGCCGGCCGGGAAGGCGCCTATGCGGATTTGCTCGCTGGCATGTTGAAGACGGCCGAACAGCGGCCCGCGCCAAAGCCGCCAACCGATTGGCTGACATTCGCCGATTCGTTCGACCGAACCATGAGTGCCGCACCCGATCCCGGGCCGCACACGGCCTGGTCGAGGCCCATCGATCTGCCGTTGAACCATGCCGGCCCGTTTCGTGCCGATGTCAATATTAACCGCGAGCCGTTCGGCCTGCCTGAGCGGCGGCCGGCGGAAGATCAGCGAAGCCTGATGTGCTTCCATCCGCTGGTGGTTGGCAATCTGGTGTTGCTGAATTCGCTCGACAAGATTTACGCGTTCGATCTGAGGACGGGCGAACCGGCTTGGCCTGATAAGACCAAGCCTGAAATGGGCGAGATTTATTCCGGCCGAGCGCGGCAGGATACGTTTGTTGGCGACACTGCCGGCAATCAATTCCACACGTTCGGAGTGCCGCGGTTTACGATGTCGGTCGTCGCCCAGCGGTTGTATGCCCGGCTTGGCTCGCCGATTACCGGCCGGCAGCTCGGGTCGGGCGTTTCCACCGGTGGCAGTTATTTGGTGTGCCTCGACCTCTCGGCCCAAGGACGACTGGTGTGGCGAATTCCGCAAACCTCGCAAGAAGAAGATCGCTGGGCATTCGAGGGTTCGCCGGTTTGCGATGGCGACAATGTGTATGTGGCCCTGCGATACAACGATAGCGTCGCGCCGCAAGAACACGTCGCTTGCTACGACGCTCAGACCGGCGTCGAGCGCTGGCGGCGGCTCGTCTGCTCCGCCGAATCCCCCGCCCGCGGACTGGCCGACGAAATCACCAACAACCTGCTCACCCTTGACCACGACACGCTGTATCTGAACACCAATCTCGGCGCCATCGCCGCGATCTCGACCGACGGACAAATTCGCTGGTTGAGCCAATATCCACGGGCGAAGCACTCCAGCGGCAGCGACCATGGCGACAATTTCTACCGCGATCTAAATCCGTGCGTTTTTTATCGCGGCAGCGTGCTGGCGGCGCCGACCGATTGCGAGGAAATTTTTTCGCTCGATGGCTCGACCGGCCAATTGCTTTGGGCCAGCAGCCTGCCGCGCGACGTAGTACATCTATTGGGCGTCGGCGGCGGAAACTTGATCGCCAGCGGTCAGAGCCTGTGGTGGCTCAACGTCGATGGCGGCAAAGTGATTTATCGCTGGCCCGACCAAACCACCGTCCACGGCTACGGCCGCGGAGCCCTCGTGGGAGATGAAGTTTATTTCCCGACACGCTCGGAAATCCACGTGTTTCGTCAAGCTCTCGGACATCATGCCGACGCCGAGGGGCACGGTTCGGCCGCAATTGATCCAACCCAAGCCGAGGTTCGTGAACCGATCCGGCTCGATACCCGCAACCCGCCGCAATCGGGCGGCAATCTTGTCGTCGCCGGTGGCTATTTATTGATCGCCACGCCCGACAAGCTATTCGCTTTGGGCCCGCATGCCGCCGCCGCGCCGATCGAACGCGAAGTAACCCAAGCGGGGGCGCAATCTCGCGCCGATCCCCCCGAACCGACCCACCCCGCCGCCGAACAATGAACCATCCGCGCTCGCCGCGCAACCAACAATATTGACGCGCGAAACCGCAAGCGAGCCGCCAACTCAATCGGCTCTGTACATCGCTAGCGGTTTCGCGCGTCTCGCCTACCCCGCTTCCCCTCACCCTCACCCGTCCTCCCCCCATGCCCCCCGAAGATGATCTGCAAGCCGTTCAGAAGCTGAACGAAGCCTATCGACGCATTGTTGCCGAGCTAGCGAAGGTGGTCGTCGGCCAGCACGAGGTGATCGAGCAATTGCTCGTGGCGCTGTTTGCCCGCGGGCATTGTTTGCTGGTCGGCGTGCCGGGATTGGCGAAGACGCTGATGATCCGCTCGCTGGCGGATTCGCTGTCGCTGGATTTCAACCGCATCCAATTCACGCCCGACTTGATGCCGAGCGACATCACCGGCACGGAAGTGATTCAAGAAGACAAATCGACGGGGAGCCGGGCGTTCAAATTTCTGCGCGGTCCGATTTTCGCCAACGTGATCCTGGCCGACGAAATCAATCGCACGCCGCCGAAAACGCAAGCCGCGCTCTTGGAGGCGATGCAGGAATACCAAGTCACCGTCGGCGGCACGCGGCATCGGCTGATCGAGCCGTTTTTCGTGCTTGCCACGCAGAATCCCATCGAGCAGGAAGGGACCTATCCGCTCCCCGAAGCGCAGTTGGACCGCTTCATGTTCAATATCCGCGTCGATTATCCGAACGAAGAGGAAGAGTTCCAGATCGTGAAGCGCACGACGGCCGACGTGCAGCCCTCGATCACGCCGACGCTCAATGCCGACGAAATCGCGAACCTCGCGCGGATCGTCCGACGTGTGCCCGTTGCCGATCATGTGACCCGCTATGCCCTGCAATTCACCCGGCTGACGCGGAAGGAAAAAGGCGACGTGCCCGAGTTCATTCGCAAATACGTCAGTTGGGGCGCGGGGCCGCGAGCCAGCCAATACCTGGTACTTGCGGCAAAAGCCCGGGCCGTGTTGCATGGCCGGTATTTCGCCAATTGCGACGACATTCGAGCGGTCGCCCCGCCCGTGTTGCGGCATCGCATCCTGACCAATTTCAACGCCGAGGCCGAGGGCATCAAGCCCGACGATCTGGTCGCCCGCCTGATCGCCACCATTCCCTTCGACGACTACGACGAGAGCGCCGGTGGAAAGCTTCCCCAAGTATTTCGATCCGCAGACGCTGGCTAAGCTGCGCGGCTTGGAGCTGCGCGCACGGCTGATCGTCGAAGGCTATGTGTCGGGCGTGCATCGCAGCCCGTTTCATGGGTTTTCGATCGAATTCGCCGAGCATCGCGAATACGTTCCCGGCGACGACGTGCGCTATGTCGATTGGAAGGTCTACGGCAAAACCGACAAATACTATCTCAAGCAATACGAGGAAGAAACCAATCTCATCAGCTATCTGCTCGTCGACGGCAGCCAGAGCATGGCCTATCGGAGCAACGAGGCCGGGCTCTCGAAGCTCGAATATTCGCAATGCCTGGCGGCGGCGCTGGGATATTTGATTTTGAACCAGCAGGATAGCGTCGGGCTGGTGACGTTCGACGAGCAGGTGCGCACGCTTGTGCGGCCGAGCAGCAATCCGTCGCATTTGAAGCAACTGCTGCACGTGATGGAGCAGATGAAGCCGGAGGGCAAAACGGCGGCGGGAGCGATTTTCCACGATCTGGCCGAGCGGCTCAAGAAACGCGGCATCGTGCTGGTGTTCAGCGATTTGTTCGACCGGGTGCCGGCGATTCTTGCCGGATTGAAACATTTTCGCCATCGGCGGCATGAAGTGGTGATCTTCCACGTGCTCGATCCGGCCGAATTGGATTTTCCCTTCCGGCAGATGACGCTTTTCAAGGGGCTCGAACAATTCCCGAACCTGCTGGCCAATCCGCAAGGCCTGCGGCGCGCTTATCTCGAACAATTTGGCGAGTTTTTGCGGAGCGTCCGCGAAGGCTGCCGCGAACACCGCATCGACTACGTGCAAGTCCGCACCGACCAACCGGTAGACCTCGCCCTATCGGCGTATTTGACGCAGAGATTAGGGGCGAGGGGCTAGGGGCGAAGGGCGAGGGGCGAAGGGCGAAGGGCGAGGGGCGAGTAAGGAAAAGCCATCGTGCAACCGACAATCAGTTTCTACCAACCGCGCCATTGCCACCATACGGCTCCGCTTCGTCTCTTCGTTCCTCGCCCCTCGCCCCTCGCCCCTCGCCCCTAATCCCCATGTTCTCCCACATCGGCATGCTCTGGTGGTTGGCGGCGGCGGCTGCGCCGCTCGTGATCCATCTGCTGAGCCGGCGGCGCTATCGCGAGATGAGCTGGGCGGCGATGGAATATTTGCTCGCCGCGCTGCAGAAGCGATCGCGGCGGCTGCGATTCGAGCAGTGGTTGCTGCTGGCGATTCGCACGGCTCTGATCGTGGCGGTCGTGATCGCCGTCGCCGGGCCGTATGTCGAGCGAATCGGTGGAACCGTTGCCGCCGGCAATTCGGTGCATCGCGTGCTGGTGCTCGATGGATCGTACTCGATGGCCTACAAGCCCGGCGACCGCAGCCGCTTCGAACAAGCCAAGGATTTGATTCGCGATATCGTCGCCCGCAGCGTGCAAGGCGATGGGTTCACGCTTGTGCTGATGAGCGCCCCGGCCCGGACCGTGGTGGGCACGCCGGCATTCGTTTCCGACGAAGTTCGCGATGCGCTGCGGCGGCTCAAAAACTCCTCGGCATCCGATGTCGCCGCGGCCCAACGGCTCGTCGACGAAGACGATTTTCTCAAGGAATTGCGCGATCTGAAGCTGCCGCAAGGAGGCGGCGATCTGGCGGGCGCCATCGACCGCGTAGACGACATCATCGCCCGCGCCAAACGCGAATTTCCGCGGCTCAGCAACACGGAAGTCTATTTTCTTTCCGATCTGGGCCGCACGAAATGGGAGCCCGGCCTCGCGGCCGGCGGACCAGTTCGGCAGCGGCTCGTGCGCCTCGCCGCATCGGCGCGGCTGTCGGTCGCCGACCTGGGCCAGCAGCATTGCGAAAATCTCGCCGTCACCAGCCTGCGAGCGACCCAAGCCGGGCAATCGATCTACACGACCAAAGGACCGATCGATATTGCCGCCGAAGTGCACGATTTCGGCAGCCAGTCGCATTCGGTTCGTGCCGAACTGTTGGTCGATTCGCTGCGAGTGCAAGATCGATCGCTCAACCTGGCGGCCGGCAATGAGCAAAGCGTCGATTTCGCCTATCGATTCACTTCCCCCGGCGATCATTCGCTCGAGGTACGCTTGGTCGGGGATCCGTCGGACGCCTTGGATGTCGACAATCATCGCTGGCTGGTGCTGCCGGTGAAGGATTCGATTTCGGCGCTGGTGGTCAACGGCGAAGGCGCGGCCCAGCATGCCCGCTATTTGGTCGATGCATTGAATCCGTATCGCGACGGTTCGGAATCGATGCCTGTGCAGGTCGAGCAAGTGCCGGATGGCGGCTTGTTGGATTTGGATCTGCGGCGCTTCGATTGCATTTTCCTGAGCAACGTGGCTCAATTTACCGCCGGCGAGGCCCACGATCTGGCGACCTACGTTGGCGGCGGCGGCGGCTTGGTGTTCTTTCTCGGCGATCGCGTCGATGCCTCGCTTTACAACGACCAACTTGGTGGCCTTCGGCCGGGGTGGCCGCGCCTGCTGCCGGCGCTGCTGGATGGGCGATCGGAGCCGGGCGCCTACCATTTCGATCCGCTCGACTACGCCGATCCGCTGGTTCATGAATTCGCCGGCAACGAACGGGCCGGCTTGCTGAGCACGATCGTGAGCCGTTATTTCCGCCTGAAAAAGCCCGGCCCTTCCTCCCACGTAGCAATGGCGTTTCGCCCGACCGGCGATCCGGCGATCGTCGCCGCGCGAATCAATGGCGACAACAGGCAAGCCTCGGAGCCTGCGTCGCAAGTCAAGGGAGTCGCTGCCGAATCCTCCCCTCCTCCTGCCGCCGCCCCGTCTTCCGTTGCCGCCAAGCATCCGCCATCCGGCGGCCGATCGATCCTCGTCGCATTGCCGGCATCGTTCGCATCGGTCGATCCGGCAACGAAGGAACCCTGGTCGAACTGGCCGTTGAAGGCCAGCTTTCAACCGCTGATGCAAAATCTCCTGCTGGGTGCGATCGGTCCCCAAGGTGCGGACCGCACTGTGTCGGTCGGCCAGCCGCTCGAATCGGCGCTGCCGACCGGCGGCGCGAGCGCCGCGGTCGTGTTGCAAAACCCCGAGGGCCGCAAGGAACAGATCCGCATTGCGGCACGCGACGCATCGAATCGCTGGTCGTATGCCGACACGTGGCAAAGCGGCATCTATCGGGCCGAGGTGCCTGCCGCCGCAAGCCAAGGTCGCTTGTATGCCGTGAACATCAATCCGACGGAAAGCGCGCTGGTGAAAATCGATCCCGCCCTGCTGCCGGAGCAACTCACCGTTGTCCCCGCCGTCGACGGCGCGCAACAACAGCCCACCACGCAACTCGGCGCCCAAAGCAATGAATCGCGTTTGTTCCTCTATATCGCATTGAGCCTATTGCTCCTGGAAACGGTGGTCGCCTGGTGGTTCGGCTACCGAGCCGCTTAGGAAAACCGTCAATCTTAATTCGGCTCCGCCCTGCTCCTTCACTCGCCCCTCGCCCCTCACTCCTAAGCCCATGTCCGGCACGCTCCCAACTTGGCTCGAGCCCTACTTCGGCGTCGACAGCGGCGCGCGCGGAGAAGGCACGCTGTGGCGGCTCGGGCATTCTTGGCCGTGGCAGGCTTGGGTCACGCTGCTGGCCATCGCGGCGATGATCGCGCTGGTGGCGATCGTGTATGCGTTTGAAATCGGTCCGGCGGGCCGGTTTCGCCGCATCTTTTTGGCGGCGCTGCGGCTCTCGGCAATCGGCTTGGTGCTGCTGATGATTGGCCAGTGGGTGTTGGAAATGAATCCGACGCAGCTTCCTTACCTGGTCGTGCTGGTCGACGATTCTGAAAGCATGCGGATCGCCGATCACTACGACAAGGATTCGCTGCGCGCGGACATGGCTCGCCGAATCAAGGCCGCGGGGCTCGACGGCCTGACGCGGCTGAATCAGGCGAAAACGCTGCTGTTGGAAGACGACGCCGCGCTGCTGCGAACGCTCGATAGCCGCTACAAATTGCGGGTCTATTTCTGCTCCGAACTCGCTCGGCTTCAGCCGGGCAACGTCGGCCAACTTCGCGACGCGATCCGCCGGCTCGAACCGAACGGCAAGGCGACGCGCCTCGGCGATTGCCTGCGAACCGTCCTCGGCGATCAAGGCCTGAGCGGAGTCGCAGCCGTCGTGCTCATGACCGACGGCATCACGACCGACGGCCAGCGGCTAGTCGGGCAGGTGGCCGCCGGCGGAGATTCAAGCGCCGCCGATAGCCTCGCGGCCGAAGGGGGGGCCGCCGATCTCGCCCGGGCCAAAGGCGTCCCGATCTTCGCCGTCGGGCTGGGAAGCGAACAGCCGTTGCACGATCTGGAACTCTCCGACCTGCGGGTTTCCGATGTCGCATTTGTCGACGACATGCTCACATTCCGTTTCACGCTCATAGCGACGGGCTACGCCGGCAAGCAGGTCGAAGTGCGGCTGATGGACAAGAAATCGGGCGCCGTATTGGCCCGCCAAACCGTGACGCTCGCCGTCGACCACAAGCCGCAGGAGCTGACGCTGTCGCATCGGCCCGACAAGGTCGGCCAGTTCGACTATGTCGTCGAAGTCGATCGCCTGCCCGACGAAGTGCGCGACGACAACAATCAGCTCGAACGTCAAGTCACGGTTCGCAAGGCGCAGATTCGCGTCCTTTTAGTGCAGGCCTATCCGAACTACGAGTTTCGCTATTTGAAGAATCTTTTGGAGCGCGACAACACGATCGAGCTCCATTCGCTGCTGCAAGATGCCGACGTGGAATACGCGTCGGCCGACAAGTCGGCGCTTGCGGTGTTTCCGGTGCGGCGCGAGGATTTATTCAACTACGACGTGGTGATCTTCGGCGACGTGAATCCGGCCCTGTTGAGCGCGACCGCCCTAAGCAATCTCTCCGATTTCGTCGTGCAAAAAGGGGGCGGATTGGTGATGATCGCCGGGCCGGCCTACGATCCGCTCGCCTACCGCGGCACTCCGCTTGCGCCGCTGGTGCCGATCGATTT
This sequence comes from Pirellulales bacterium, assembly GCA_036267355.1. Classification (NCBI taxonomy): domain Bacteria; kingdom Pseudomonadati; phylum Planctomycetota; class Planctomycetia; order Pirellulales; species Pirellulales bacterium. The sequence goes on from DATAWG010000130.1 coordinate 42,683, forward strand.
GAGCACCGCCGTGGCTCCCGATCCGCGCCGAGCGATCACCGATGGTTTCGTCATGCGGCCGACGACCGACGGCCTCAACGAGCCGAATATGCAGCTCGGCGACACGCCGGCCGATACCGTGCAAATCTGGCAAAAACTGCCGCCTCTCTACTGGCTGCTCGAAGCGCAACCGAAAGAATCAGCCGAGGTGTTGGCCGAGCATCCGACACGCCATGCGCCCGATGGCCGGCCGCTGCCGGTCATCCTCGAGCGTCGCGCGGGGGCGGGCATGGTGCTGTTCCACGCAACCGACGAAACATGGCGCTGGCGTTATCAGGTCGGCGATGTGTTCTTTGCGCGGTATTGGATTCAAACGATTCGCTATCTCAGCCGCACGAAACTACTGGGGAAAGATCAGGTAGCCCGGCTTACGACCAACCGCAAGCAATACGATCAGGGCGAGCCGGTCCGCTTGCGACTCGAATTCACCGACCCGCGGCAGTCGCCCGCCGATGGCCGCGATGTCACCGTGTTGCTGCGCCACTCCGATCAGGCCGAGCGGCAGTTGAAGCTGGCCCGCAGCCCGGCGAATCACGATCTCTTCCAAGCGACGCTCGACCCGTTGGCCGCCGGAAACTATCAAGCCGTGGTGGTCAATCCGGCACTCGCCGGCGAGCCGTCGGCCAGTTTTCATGTGCGCGTGTCGGAGGTCGAATTCGAGCGCACGCAGATGGATGCGGCGGAGCTGCAAGGAGCGGCCGACAAAACGAAGGGCCGCTTTTATACCTGGCAAACGGTCCACACGCTGCTCGATGATTTGCCAGCCGGCCGGCATGTGCCGATGAAGCCGACGGGCCCGCCGATGGAACTTTGGAACCGCTGGCCGGTCCTGCTGTTGCTGCTCATGGTGCTAGTCGCCGAATGGACGCTTCGAAAGCGAAGCGGAATGATATAATCGGGCGGGCAAATCACGAATGCCGAAGCTCGAATGTCTAATGAATGACGAAGCCCGAATGACGAACCGGCGTTCGTCTTCCTAATCCCTCACCCTCACCCTCACCCTTCCCCCGATGCATCCACTTCAGCAGCAGCTTGCCGCGGCTCGTCGGCGGATTCGCCGGCTGCTGCTGCTGTTTGGAGTTGCGCGGGTGGGGAGCGTCGTGATCGCGGCCGCGGCGCTGCTTGCTATTGCCGATTTCCTGCTTCGCTTCGACGATCGGGGAGTGCGCTGGATCTGCTTGCTGGCCTTGATCGCAACGGCGATTTGGGCCGTTGTGCGGTATCTGGTCCCGGCAATTCGCCAACCGCTTCGCGATGTGGTCGTGGCCGGTCGGATCGAACGCCGCTTTGCCGGTCTCGGGGATCAGCTTTCCAGCACGATCGAGTTTCTCCACCAGCGCGAAGACGATCCGCTCGCCGGCTCGGCCGAGTTGCGGCGTGCGGCGGTGGCCCAGGCCGAAGCCGAAATTGCGCCGCTCGATTGGCAAAGGGCCATCGATCGCCGACCGGCATTCCGGGCCGTGGCGGCGCTGTGCGCGGTCGCGATCGTGGCTGGAGCCGTGGGCGCCGCCAGCCCGGCCAACGCCCGGCTCGCGATCGCTCGGCTCTTCAATCCGCTCAGCGACGCGGTTTGGCCGTCGGCGAACGATCTTGCATTTACGCACCGCGTCGATCGGGTCGCATACGGCCAGCCGTTCGAAGTCGAGCTCAAAGATCGCAAAGGCAATTTGCCCGATGTGGTAAAAATCCAATACCGCATTCCACCCGCGGAAGGCATTGCTGGAACCGGCAGCGCCGCAGAACGAAGTGCCGCCGACGGCTCGCCGAAAATCGAAACCCACGCCATGCAGCGCATCGGCGACCTGATGGTGGCCCGGCGGGAGCGCGTCGATCGGCCGTTCGACTATCGGGCGGAAGGGGGCGACGATCGCCAAATGCCCTGGATTCACGTCGACGTGGTGCAGCCGCCGCGCATCGACTCGCTGGCCATCACGTTGCATCCGCCGCGCTATACAGGCTGGCCCGATCAGCCCGGCCAGCGGCGGATCGTCGCCCTCCGCGGCACGGCGGTCGGGATGTCGGGCCGCGCCAGTAAGCCGCTCGCATCCGCGACGCTGAATCTGCCGGGCGGACAGACCATCGCAGCCGAGATTTCTGGCGATGGATCGACGTTCGTCATCCCGCTCAAGCCATCGGGCAGGTTGGCCCGAAGCGAAAGCAGCGCGGCAGCCGGTTCGCCGCAGCCGTTCGTCGTGGATCGCTCGGGGCCGTATTGGTTCGAGCTGCGCGATCGGGAAGGGCTTGCCGGCGGTGATGCGGATCGCTGGGACATTCAGGCGGTCGTCGATGGGCCGCCGTCGGTGTCGATCAACGAACCGGCGGCAAATCTGTTGGTGACGCCCGGCGCAACGGTGAAAATAAAGGTCGCCGCGAAGGATGATTTGGCACTCCACGCCGTCGCGCTGATGTACACGCGCTCCGATCGGACCGACCTGGGACAAGTCGCGATGCCGGCCCTCTTCGCCGGGCCCGAACCCATACCACCGGCGACCGCGCCCGTGTCTGTCGGCATGCTGCCCGGCGACGGCCGCACGCTGGATTTCGCCTGGCAATTGGGCCCCTTGGGCTTGAAGCCGGGCACGAACGTGTTGCTCACCGCGACCGCCTCCGACTACGCCGCGCAAATCACCGCTAGTTCGCCGCGGCGCATTTCGATCATCACGGCCGACGATTTCGAAGATCATCTGTCGGCCCGCGAATCGGTGATTCTCGACGAATTAGCCCGGCTACTCAAACTCGAGCAATCGTCGCGCCAGGAAACGGCTGCGCTGGAAACACAGACGAGCAAGGTCGGCCGGCTGACCAAGGCCGACGTCGATCAACTTCGCGCCGAGGAATTGAACCAGCGGCAGATTCGCCGTGGACTGGTCGGTTCGGCGGAGGGCGTGCGGTCGTCGGTCGTTGCTCTGCTAGAAGAGCTGGCGAGCAATCACGTCGACAATTCGGTGTTGCAACGCCGCATGCAGGGGATCGCCGACGGCTTGGCGCGGCTCGATCAGAACGAGCTGCCGGCCGCCGAACAATCGCTTACCGCCGCGCTAAAGGACGCCGAAGACGCGCCCGAGCCCGCGCCGCTTCCCGTCGCTGGTCGTCGCTCGCTGGCCGATGCGGGCCGGTCGCAAGAATCGATCGCCGCGGCGCTCGAGGCGATGTTGGGGGATCTCGCCGAATGGAATAGCTTCCGCGGCTTGGGGCGGCAACTCGCTCAGCTTCGCCGTGATCAGGCCGATCTCGAAAAGGGCACCAAGGACATCGGCGCAACGACGCTGACCGACGACATCCACGATCTGAGCCCGCAGCAACAGGCCGATCTGAAGAAACTCGGTGATCGGCAGGCCGATCTGGCTCGGCAGTTGGACAAGCTGGTGTCACGAATGGAACAAGTCGGCGGACAATTGTCGAAAAGCGAGCCCTTGTCGGCTCAGTCGCTCGCCGACGCTCTCGACCTGGCCCGGCAAAAAACCCCAGGCAGCGAAATGCTCGGCGCGGCCGACAACGTGGCCCAGAATCGGCTTGGTAAAGCGCTCGCCCAACAGGCGGCTGCCGGCGCCACCATTGATGAAATGCTCGACATCCTGGCCAATCGCCGCGATCAAGAGCTTTCGCATCTCGTCGCGAAGCTTCGCGATGCCGAGCAGCAACTCGCTGGCCTGCGAAAGCAACAAGACGGATTGCGAAAGCGACTGAAAGAGTTGGCCGCCGATAGCGGGAAAATAGACGATTCGCACTCGGGCAATTCCGATCCGCGCAATTCCGGATCGAGCGGCGCGGCGCGAAAGGCCGAGCTGCAGCGATTGGCCCGGCAGCAGCACGATTTGCAAGAGCAGGCCGAGCGGCTGGTCCGCCAGCTCCAGCGTTTGCAAGCCCAGCGTGCCGCCGACGCCACCGCCCGGGCCGGCGGAGCGATGAAAAGCGCCGGGCAAGCGGCTGAACAGGGCGAGGCCGGCGAAGCGGGCGACAACGCCGCCGCGGCCCAAAAAGATCTCGACGACGCCCGACGGCAATTGGCCGAGGTCCGCCGCAAAGCAGAAACCGATCTTGCCCGGCAGCAGCTTGCCAAGCTCGACGATTCCTTGAAGGGATTGGTTGACATCCAGCAGCGCACGCTCGACGACACCATCCGATTGGAAAAGCTGCGCAATGCCGAAGGCGAGCTGACTCGCGCTCAAGCGCAATCGGTGCTCGATTTGGGCCGCCAGCAACAATCGCTGGCCGGCGAGACCGAGCAGTTGGCCGCGAAACTGGTCGGAGCAGAAGCGTTTCAGTATGTGCTGCAGGAATCTGCCGCGGAAATGACGCGCACGGCCGCCCGCCTTTCCGATCGCGACACGAGTGCCGCCACGCAGCAACTCGAGCAAGACGTGCTCGAGCGATTGCAGGAATTGATCGCGGCCATGAAGCAAGACCCGCCGCAGCCGAATCCACGGCCCGGCGGCAAGAATGGGCCCAACGGCGGCGGCGGAAAATCCGATAAGCAGCAAATCCGCTCCCTGGCCGAAGTTCGCCTGATCCGCTTGATGCAAGACGATTTGAATCGCCGCACCCGCCGGCTCGACGAAGCGGTCGGCGGCGGTCGAACGCCGACCGACGACCAGCGGCGAGAATTTGCCGCGCTGACGACCGAACAAGGCCGCCTGGCCGAACTCACGATCAAGTTGGTCGGCGACAGCAGCGACGATGCTCCGCCGAACAAGAAAGACGCGACGCCATGACCCGCACTGTCATCGCTTTTTGCTTTGCCGCTTGCTTTGCGGTCTGCCTCGCGCTTGCGGTTTCGCGCGTGGCCCAGGCCGCCGACCCGGCGTCTCCCTCGGAAAAACCGGCGGCAAGCAAGCCCGCTGCGGGTTCTCTCGACGACCAATTGCTTCAAGGTTTGGACAATAGTCTCGACGGCCAGTTGCTCGGCGACGAGGGCAAAAAGCCGATCGACAAACCGGCAAAACCTGCCGCCACACCGCCCGCCGATCAAAAACCGGCAGCCGGCAAGGCCGCCGATCAAGCCGCTCCGGCGAAGGAAAGACCATTGAAAAAACCGTCGCCGCTGCTCGATCCGCTGGACGAAGAATTGGAGAATTCGCTGTCGGCCGGCGAAGACATCGGTAGCCCCGGCGAAGACTCGAAGAATCCGCTGGCGCGAATCGTGGTGCACATGCGGCAAGTGCAGCAGCGGCTTGCCCAAAGCAAATCCGATGGACTTACGCAGCACGAGCAGCAGCGAATCTCCGATGAACTGAAGTCGCTGGTCGACCAACTTGCCGAGCAACAGCGACAGCAGCAATCGCAAGCCGACCCGTCGGCTTCGCAGCAATCGTCGCGCGGCAATCCGAAGGCCGGCAACGCCCAGGCCGGCAAGGCCCCGCCCGGCGATCCCAATAAAGAACCTTCACGGGATAGCTCGAATAAGGTGCGGCCTAACCACTCGGACCGGCCCGACCCGGCGGTGGCCCGCGAGGCGTTGGCCAAGGAACTTGATCGCTTGCATCTGCCGGCCAAGGACCGCGAGGAAATGCTGCAGGGCGCGCCTGATGAATTTCTACCCGGTCACGAAACATCGATCGAGGAATATTTCAAGCGGCTGGTGGAGCAAGAAGAAGAGAAGCCGTGAGGTAAAAGGCTATGAGGCGGCTTTGAGGCTTTGAGGTAGGAGGGGCGAGCATGATTACTGGCAGCGACAAGAGATCGGGGCATTCCGCAAGACGCAGGCGGTCGATCGGTCGCATTGTTCGCCGTGGCATCGTCGCGGCGATAGTTTGCGGCTTGGTCGCGGTGGGATTGCGAATTGCTCCGGCCCGCGATCCGGGAAGCGATACCGAAAAATCGGGCGCGGAAATGATCACGCCGCGAACGGTCGATGCGGCCCAAAAGGGGCTCGATTTTCTCGCCGCGCGGCAACACGACGACGGCGCTTTCGGCTCCGGCGGCTATGGCCGCAATGTGGCCGTGGTGGGCCTGGCCGGCATGGCGTTTATCGGCTCGGGGAGCACGCCAAGCCGCGGACCCTATGGCAAACAGGTCGATCGCTGTGTCGACTACATCCTTTCGCACGCCGAAGAGAGCGGCTTCATCGACGTTTCCTCGGCGTCGAGCCACGGCCCGATGTATGGGCATGGCTTCGCCACGATGTTTCTCGCCGAGTGTTATGGCATGACGCAGCGCACCGACCTCCGCGAAAAACTAACTCGCGCCGTCCAGCTCATCATCAACACGCAGAACAAGGAAGGGGGCTGGCGCTACCAGCCCACGCGCGATCAACTCGCCGACATCTCGGTTACGGTTTGCGAAGTGATGGCGCTGCGGGCCGCGCGGAATGCCGGTTTGCATGTGCCGAAAGACACCGTTGACCGGGCCGTGGCGTATATCAAGAAGAGCCAAAACGAAGACGGCGGCTTCATGTATATGCTCAGCGGCGGCGGGCCGAGCGCCTTCCCGCGCTCCGCGGCCGCGGTCGTGGCCCTCTACAGCGCGGGAATCTACGAGGGCCCGGAGCTCGAAAAGGGCCTGCAATACATCCTCCAATCGCCGCAGACCGACGACATTGTCCGCGAAGGGCATTATTTCTACGGCCACTACTATGCCGTGCAAGCCATGTGGCAAGCGGGGGGCGATTACTGGAAGCATTGGTTTCCCGCCATCCGCGATGCGCTCCTCAAGCGACAAAACGACGACGGCTCCTGGTCCGACCCCATCGGATCCGAATACGGCACGAGCATGGCGCTGATTATCTTGCAAATCCCGAACAACTACCTGCCGATCTTTCAACGCTAAGCTTTGCCTCAAAACTCGCCGCGCGGCACACGAGCCCGAAAGCATTAGCGAGGGAATCCTTGACAGACCGGACCTGCTCCGCGTTGCTTGAGCTGCGGGCTGGTGTTTTGAGACAAAGCTAAAAGCGGCGGCGGGCGATCAGCGCTTTCCGTGCGGCGGTCCATACGATAATCTGCTGATGGCCGCATGAAAAATCCGTTTCGTGGCGAGGCCCTCCCTCGCTAACGCTTCGGGCTAGTGTTCGATCGAGAATCGGGCATGGCAGCCCGAAGCGCCGGCGAGGGACGCGCGGCCATGTCGCAATCGGGCATCCGTCGTATTCGAGGCATATCACTTGGCGCAGCGCAAACCAGGCCGCAAGCCGCCGCGAGCAGCGGAACCACCACGGCCCTCGATCCAAGAAGTGCAATTGCGCCGCGCCGGCGACGCGGGCTGGGAACTCGCGCATCCGCGCTGCGCCCGCGAGCGCGACGACGACATGGCCGAGATTCGCGCGATGCTGGCGGCCGGTGAGCTCGAGATCGCCCGCGACGAACTGATTTGGCTGCTCGACGGATGCCACGCGTATATCGACGCTCATCGGCTGCTCGGCGAACTGGCGCTTGCGGACGAAGATCTGCCGCTTGCCCGAGGGCATTTCGGGGCGGCATTCACCGTCGGCCAGCGAGCGATTCGCCGGGCGGGCGATCCGCGGCCGGTGCCGTATGCCCTGCCGGGCAACCAAGCATTTCACGAGTCGGGCAAGGGGCTGGCGTGGTGCTTGTCGAAATTGGGCAAGACGGATTTGGCGGCCGAGGTCGTGGCGTTTCTGATAAGTTGTGATCCCTCCGATCCGCTTGCGCTGCGGCGCGTTCACACGGGCGACGGCGGCGGTTGCAACGAGGCGCCCGGGAAGTAACAACGCGCGAAACCGCAAGCGCGATTCGACAGCGTTCGGAGTTGGATGCTCGCTTGCGGTTTTGCGCGTCTGCGGTAGACGGAAATCTGCCTATTTCGGCACAACAACTTCCGTCGTGCCGGGCTTGAAATAGGGCGCCTTCCCCGTGAACCGCACGTCCACCGTGCCGCGCTCGCGGGCAACCAGTTGCCCGAACAAATGCTCGGCCAGGGCCGTTCGCACCGCGTCGCGCACGTCGGTCCACTTCTTGTCGCCGGGTTTTACATCGGTGACGCGGATCAAATGAATCCCGAACACCGTTGCCACCGGCTGGCTGATCTGGCCCTTTTCGAGTGCGAACGCCGTCCGGGCAAACGGTTCGACCATCTGGCCATGCCGCGGGATGAAGCCGAGATCGCCGCCGCGGTGCCGGCTGGGCCCGGCCGAATATTTTTCCGCTGCCGCCTCGAAGGTGATTTCGCCCGATTCGATCTGCTTGCGAATCTGCTCGGCTTCTTTGACGAGCGAAGCCACGGCCGAGTCGTCGCCGGCCACGGTGGGCCGCAGCAGAATATGGCTCACGCGCAGTTCCGTGCCGTCGAATTCGCGATGATGGGCATTGAAATAGGCTTCCAGCGTTTCGTCGGTCACTTGCTGCTTGAGATACTTTTGCCAGCTCAATCGCCAGCCGAGTTCGGCCCTCAGCATGGCTTCGCTTTGATGGCTGCGGGCGAGAAATTCCGGCAGCGTCTTCTTGGCGTGTTCGAGTTCGGATTTGAGGTGGGCCAGTTCCGCGTCGATTTCCTCGGGCGTGGCTCCCCAGTGGTTCTTTTCAAGATACTCCTCGACCAACTGGCGATCGACCAATTCCAACAACACGGCCGCTTTCACGCGCTCGGCCGATCCTTCCGATAACGTCCGGCCATGGGCTGCCGCCGCCTCGAGCTGATCGACTTGCCGCACGAAGATCGGCTTGCCGCCGACGGTCGCCGCGATTGCGCCCGTGTCGGACGACGGATCGCCGCGCTGCGCCGCAGGATTCGGCTTCGCCGGCGGATCCGCGGCTAAAAGCACCGTCGCCAGGATGCACCCGCCGATGCCCGAAAAGAAGACTCGACTCGTTCGGCCGCAAACCAATGAAAATCGCATGGGTGGACGTCGTTTCTTACCTGTGAACTACTCCGTAAGATACGGGTAATTTTTGGGACTTCTTCGAGTGTGCCACTGGCTCTGCCAGTGTCTTCGTTGCGGCGATGTCAACTCGCGGCTGACACTGGCAGAGCCAGTGGCACACGGGAGGGCGACTACTCTGCCGTAAGTGTGCTTTGCTGTTTGCGGCTCGGTCGCGCTAGGGAAGAGGAAGATTCTTGAACTGGAACGGCAGCGGCACGCTTGTAATCACGGCCGGAGTTTTGTAAACGAACGTCAGGCCGGCCGGACCGTCGGGCAGATCGAATTTGTAGGCGATGCCGATTTCGTTTTTTTCTTGCGAAGTGGTTTCAGAGCCGCCATTGGGGATTTTGCCCTTCGGACCGGTCAGATACGCCGCGTTGTTGTAGACCCACGCCCTGAACGACTCGAGCGCGTTCGCGGCGTTTTCGAATCGCACCCGCATCCGCACTTCCCACACATCTCCATCCTGGCGCACTTCGTCGACAAACACGGTGACCCCGGCTCGATGCTGCTCGAGTTTCTTGGCGTCTTTCAAGCCCGTGAATTCGAACGTTTCGATGCTGCCGGGCAAGAGGGCCCGCAGGTTTCCCTTGATCGAGGCGATCGATTTGGCCGATCGCGGCGGATCCACCAGCGGCAGTTGAAATTCGATGGCCGAGCCGGCTTGGTCGATGGATTGCTCGAGTTCGCCTTCAGGATTTTCGACGGCGATCGGCGAGCCGAGATCGTCGACGGCTTTCACGCCTGCCAGCGGAAGCTGCAGCATGATCGGCCGCAGCCGCGGCTCCCAGGCCACTTGCAAATCGAGCCGCAGCGAACCAGGACCGGTGGCGGTCAGATTTCGCTGGGCGATCAATTGCGTCGCTCCCACCCGCAGCGGACCGGCATAGCTCGCTCGATCCGCGCGCGGCAGCGCGCCGGGTTCGCGGGCCATGATTCCCAGTTCGTCGTTGCCAGCGTATGGATAGACCGTCAGCTTGGCTTGGTCGAGCGTTTGATCGAGGGCTTGCCAGAACGGCGTTTTGTCGAAGTCCACCGAGAGCTGAGGATCGTCGGCCTCCTGGCCCATCTGCGCCCGGACGTCTTTGAATTTGTTGCCGGTTTGCTTGGTGATCTCGGCGAGGATTTCCGACAGCGGGCGATTGGCGGCTTTGAGGGTTACGGTTGTCGCGGCCGTCGATTCTTCGGCGGCGCGGTGTTCAAGCTGGTCGCGAATCCGCCCAACGGCTTCGCGGCGCTGTGCTTCGGTGGCCGGCGATTTTTCGTCGTATTGCGGCAGCAGATCGAGAATTTTCGGGCCGAGGTTCAAGAGCTTAGCCTCGGCCTCAGAGCGGCGGCTCAATTGGGGCGCATCGAGTTGCAACACCCAATGCCTCACCTCGGCCTTCAATTCCGCCTGCGAGCCGTCCGCCCCAGCGGCCAGCGCGAGAATCATCAGCAAAGCAGATCCCATGGTCGCGCTCCGTAGGTCAGGCTTTCGAGCCTGACAGAATGGCCAAATCGTCGCGGAAAGCGCACGTTGGACCAAAACCCAATTCTAAGCCCCGCCGCCGCAGGCTGCCAGTTGTTCTCAGGCCAAGACGAAGACGTGCAAGACGAAGAGTTCTCACGCGGAGTCGCGGAGGAAGCGGAGGCATGACGCAGGCGGAAACGGCCCCGGTTGTGAATTGGCCTTGATGCTACGCGTCGCTCTTCGATTTTGTCGAAAAGCGCCTGTCCATGTTGTCGAGCGTCCGCTTTCTAAGCTGAATTCCTCCTTCTTCGTCTCCGCGTTCGCCGCGCCGCGGCGTGAGACAAATGCCTAACCGCTTTGCTTCGCGAAGTCGGCCATGAATTCGGCGAGCGTTTCGACGCCCGGCATCGGCATCGCGTTGTAGATCGATGCGCGGATGCCGCCGACGGAGCGATGGCCCTTCAGCTCGGTCAGTTCGAGCTTTGCCGCTTCCTTGACGAACGATTTTTCCAAGTCTTCGCTGGGCAGCCGGAACGTGATATTCATCTTCGAGCGGCAGTCCGTGCGGGCGTGGGGTCGATAAAAACCGCCGCTGGTGTCGATCGCATCGTAGAGCAGCTTGGCTTTGCGCTCGTTGTGAGCCGCCATCTGGTCGAGGCCGCCGATCGTGTCGCGAATCCAGCGGCCGACGAGCATCAACACATAAATAGCAAACGTGGGCGGAGTGTTGGGCCGCGAATCGTTCTTGGCGAAATTCGCGTAGTCGAGGCTTGCCGAAAGATTCTTGGGCACGCGCTCGAGCAAATCGTCGCGCACCACGACCGCCGTCACGCCCGAGATGCCGGCATTTTTTTGGGCACAGGCATAGATCAGACCGTATCGGGCGACGTCGATCGGTCGCGACAGAAAATCGGATGACGAATCGCAGACGAGCGCAACCGAGCCGGCGTCGGGCTGGCCGACGAATTGCACGCCCTGGATCGTCTCGTTCGACGTCATGTGGACATACGCAGCCTCGGGGCTCAATTTCAATTCGCCGAACTCTGGAAGATACGAATAGTTGTGTTCCTTGCCGTCCCAGACGACTCGCGTCGGCCCTTCCTTTTGGGCCTCCTTGAGGGCCGCGTTGCCCCAGGTGCCGGTGATGATGTATTCGGCCGTCTTGCCGGCGCCGCGGAGAAAATTCTGCGCGACGGTGGTGAATTGCAGATGGGCGCCGCCCTGCATGAACACGATGCGATAGTTCTCAGGCACGCCGAGCAGTTGCCGAAGGAGCGCCTGGGCCTCGGCCAGAATCGCGTCAAATGCAGCGCTGCGGTGGCTGATCTCGAGCACCGAAGCACCCATGCCGGGCAGCGACAGCATCTCGCTTTGGATTTGCTCCAACACGGGCAATGGCAGAACAGCCGGGCCGGGGGAGAAATTATAGACGCGCTTTGTCATGGCAAGTGGCTGGGGTGGGAGTGGATGCAACGGAAATTGCAGGCGCGGGCGGCGGGCAAACCCAGGGAAGGCTGGCAACGAACTTGCCCAGAGGCAATGCGGTTTGCCAGCCTTCCCTGGGCTTGGGGACGATTGCGTGCGAGTTTAACGCTTCGAGAACTGCGTTCCACGGCGGGCACCGCGGAGGCCGTAGTGCTTGCGCTCTTTCATGCGGCCATCGCGCGTTAGCATGCCAGAGTGGCGCAACAGTTCGTCGAGCGACGCATCGTATTTCCGCAAAGCACGGGCGATGCCATGTTTGCACGCGCCGGCCTGGCCGGCTGGACCGCCGCCGTTGACGCGAATAATCACGTCGACCGATTGCCGCCGATCGGCCTTCACCAGCGCTTCGAGCAATTGGCCGCGATCTTTTTCCGACGGGAAATAGCGTTCTAACTCACGGCCATTGACCGTGATCGTGCCATTGCCGGCGCGGAGCCGGACGCGGGCGACGGCGGTCTTGCGCCGCCCGGTGCCCAACACTTCTTCGTCATCGCCACGTGGCTTGCTACGCTCGGCGGCCGGCTTCGGCCGCTCCGGAGCGGCGTGCTCGGCGGCAGGCTTCACAGCTTCTGGAGCGTGGGCTGGCGGCTCGGCGGTGGCGGGGGCGATTGCATGTTCCGTTTCGGGCGTTGCGTCGCTGGACATTTCGTTGACCTTGCGTGGAATTGCGTTGCGTTTGGTTTAGAGTTTTTTGGCGGCGGTCGAGCCCGGGCGGCGGTTCGCGTCAGGCTGGAAGGCCTGACCTACCAATCACTTCGCCTTGATCTCCAGCGGCTCGGGCTGCTGGGCTTGGTGCGGATGCTTATCGCCGACATAGATTTTCAGCTTGTCGAGCATGTGGACCGCCAGTTTATTTTTCGGAAGCATGCGGCGCACGGCCTCGCGGAGGATCAATTCCGGACGGCGGGCAAGCCGCTTGCCGGCGGTTTCACGCCGCAAGCCGGGATAGCCGGTGTACCAGGTGTATTCCTTCTGATCCCATTTCTTGCCCGACAGGACCACCTTTTCCGCATTCAAAACGACGACGAAATCGCCGGTGTCGACATGCGGAGTGTAGGTCGGGCGATGCTTGCCCATCAGCACCATTGCCAACTGGCTCGCGAGCCGGCCGACCACTTTGCCGGAGCCATCGACCAGCCACCAATGCTGCTCGACCTCGCCCGGCTTGGCCATATACGTTTTCGTCGACATCGTGGTCATGATTCATCCGCCGCGGAACAGGGGGGTCGTGGGTTCAGGTGTTGTTGCGAATCGTGCAATATAACGAGCCCGCCCGGGGCCGACAAGCGGCAAAAAAAGGCTGTGCGGCTTTGAGAGACGAAGGACGCGGTGGCGGGAGGCCGCGCGGTCTGAAACGGCAGATGGCTCACGCGGAGACGCGGGGGATGCGGAGAAGACGAAGGGCGAGAAGGAAACGGATGCAAGCGGGCGGCGCCGAAAAACACGCGAGCCCGTGGCGGACGCTTGCGCGTCCTCACGGCCTTCTCGAGCCAGTCTCAGAACCGTCCGCGGAGAAGTGGACAGGCCCCTTTTGCTCCGAAGACTCCGCAAAAGGGGGCACTCCCCGACGGTTTGAAATGGCTTTTCGTCATTTCGCCCCGACGAGCTCGCGCTTCTTTTTCTCGGCGATGATTTCTTGCTGGATCGCGTTGGGAACGCGGCGATATTTGAGGAATTCCATCGTGAAGGTGCCCTGCCCCTGCGTCATGCTGCGCAGATCGGTCGAGTAGCCGAACGTTTCGGCCAGCGGCACTTCCCCTTCGATCACCGCGTTGACCCCCTGCACTTCGGTCGAAACGATCAGCCCGCGGCGGCTGGTCAATTCGCCGGCCACGGGGCCCTGATAATTCGCCGGCACTTCAATTTCCACTTTCATGATCGGTTCGAGCAACACCGGCTTGGTTTGCAAGAATGTTTCACGGAAGCAGTTGCGGGCGCACGTTTGGAACGCCATATCGGAGCTATCGACATCGTGGTATGAGCCGTCTTCGAGCACGCCCTTGACGCCGACGATCGGATACCCGGCGATCGGCCCCTTGGCGACCGAGGCCGCAAAGCCCTTTTCCACCGAGGGAATGTATTCCTTCGGGATGCGGCCCTGCACGACCGTGCTTTCGAACTCGAAGTTTTCTTCCGCATCCTCGGGCAGCGGCTCGAGATAGCCGACGATATGGGCGAACTGGCCGGAACCGCCCGTTTGCTTCTTGTGGCGATAGTTGTATTCGGCCTTGGCGGTCGGGGCTTCGCGGTAGCTGACCTTCGGGGCGCCGACTTCGACCTCGACTTTGTATTCGCGGCGAATCCGTTCGACATAGATTTCCAAGTGCAATTCGCCCATGCCGGCGATCACGGTTTCGCCGGTTTCTTCATCGGCCGTGCAGCGGAACGTCGGGTCTTCGCGCATGAACCGGGCCAGGGCCTTGCTCAAGCGGTCGGCCCCGTCGCGGCTGACCGGGTTGATGGCCTTCTTGATGACCGGTTCGGCAATGAACATGCTTTCGAGCGTGCAGAATTTCGGCGTCGCGGCATACGTGTCGCCGCTGGCGGCATCGATGCCCATGATGGCCACGATATCGCCCGCATCGGCCGAATCCACTTCGGTTCGCTTATCGGCGTGCATCTTCACGATGCGGCTGAATCGCTGCTTTTGGCCGGTGCGCTGGTTGAAATACATTTCGCCCTTCCCGGCCCGGCCTTGATAGATCCGCATGAACGTCAGTTGGCCGTGCGGATCGTCGACGATCTTGAACGCCATGCCGACGAGCGGCTTGTTCACGTCGGGCACCAGCGGCACTTCTTCGCTCGGATTGTTGTAGGCCTTGGCCACGACGCGGCGTTCGAGCGGCGAGGGCAAATAGCGGACGACCGCATCCAGCAGCGGCTGGACACCTTTGTTCTTATAGGCCGAGCCCATGAACACGGGCGTCACATCCTGCCCCTGCACGGCTTCCTTCACCACCGTGTGGATCAGGTCCGCGGGAACGTCTTGCTCCGCCAGCATCAATTCCATCATCTCGTCGCTATACATGGCGAGCGATTCGAGCATGGCGTGGCGAGCGGTTTTGGCGTCGTCGAGCAGTTCGGCGGGAATCGCTTCGCGGCGGACCGTCTGGCCATTCGAGCCGTCGAAGTAGACAGCTTCCATCGTGATCAGATCGATCACGCCTTCGAAAGCATCTTCCTTCCCGATCGGCCATTGCATGAGGATCGGATCGCAGCCGAGCTTTTCTTTCACTTGCGACACGACGCGCTGCGGATTGGCGCCGGTGCGGTCCATCTTGTTGATAAAGGCGAGCCGGGGCACGTGATAGCGCTTCATCTGGCGATCGACGGTCATCGATTGCGACTGCACGCCGCCGACAGCGCAGAGCACAAGGATCGCGCCATCGAGCACGCGCAAGCTGCGTTCGACTTCGACGGTGAAATCGACGTGGCCCGGGGTGTCGATCAAATTGATGTCGCAGCCCTGCCATTCGACGCTGGTGGCGGCGCTGGTGATGGTGATGCCGCGTTCGCGTTCGAGGTCCATATAGTCCATCGTGGCGCCGCCCTCGCCCTTGACCTCCTGCATGCGGTGAATGCGGCCCGCATAGTAGAGGATCCGTTCGCTGAGGGTGGTTTTCCCCGAGTCGATATGGGCCGACACACCGATGTTGCGCAGCTTCGAAACATCCATAGTTACACCTTCAGACCGCAAAATCGCCAAGGGACGAGAAACAGGAGGCCGGACAATGAACAACTATTATTCGTTCGCGGTCCAGCCCGGGCCGCCAGAACCCGGGAGCCAACCAGTCGCAAGCCAGTCGGACCCGGCCAGTCAGACCCACGCAAAACCGGGCTGCACGACAACCATCCCCCTTCGGCGCTTAGCCGGCCATGGGCACGGATGCTGTGAATTGGAGCAAGTCAGTCAGACTTTGCCGCCTGGTGCGTTTGGTGGGGACTTCCTACCTTGTCATATATTAACCTGTTTTCCGATTGGGAAAAGGCCAAATTCGGTTGGCAGGCTTTGAGGCTGTGAGGGATGAAGCGGTCCCTGCCGCCGTACCTCAAAGCCCCACCGTCTCAAAGCCTTACAGCCCCCACCCTCTTGGTTGACGTTACGACGCGGGGGAACATAAAATCGTGGCTCGCTCTCCGCGTGGCTCGTGCATGAAGATCGCGCTGGTTCGCGCCGCCCAAGCCCAGGGAAGGCCCGGATGCCGCCCTGTAATTGCAATGCGGTCTCCTGGCCTTCCCTGGGCTTCGTTCGGAGGCGGCGCGGCGAATTTCGATTGGTTGTAATCGCATGGCTATTTTGGAAGTTTTTGCCGGCAACAATGTCGGCGAGCAGGTGAAGCTGGCCGAGGGACGGTCTATCATGGGCCGTCATCCGGATTGCGACATCGTTCTCGATGCCGGCGCTGTCAGCCGGCAGCATGCCCAAATCACTTGGATCGACGGCGATTATTTCGTCGAAGACCTGCACAGCCGCAACGGCACCTTCGTCAATGGCGAGCCGATCCAGGCCCCGCGGCGGCTGGCCGAGGGCGATCGGCTGAAAATCTGCGACCTCGCCTTCACATTCTACCGCGACCAGCCGAGCCAGCGGGCCACGGTCGCCGCAACCGGCCTGGAAACCGTCATCGGCGGGGCAATGCTCGTCGAAGACGACGATTCCGGATCGGTCGGGCGGTCGACCATCATGTCGAAGATCGACATTTTGTCCGACGCCGGCGGCGTGCGGCTCGGCGTCAATCCGGAGATGAAGTTGCGGGCACTAATCGAGATCACGCAGAACCTGCGCAAATCGATCAATGTCGACGAAGTGCTCCCCAAGCTGCTCGACAGCCTGTTCAAGATTTTCGTGCAAGCAGATCGGGGTTTCGTCGTGCTGCGTGGGCCAGTCGAGGGGCAATTGCTGCTCAAGGCGGTGAAGCAGCGGCGCGCTGCCGGCGACGACGCCATTCGCATGAGCCGCACCATCGTCAACGAAGTGCTCACGAACAAGCAGGCCATCCTTTCCGCGGACGCGGCCACCGACTCGCGCTTTCAGATGAGCCAAAGCATTGCCGATTTTCGCATCCGCTCGATGATGTGCGCCCCGCTGGTGAGCAGCGACGGCAATGCCCTCGGGGCGATCCAACTCGACACGCTCGACCAGCGAAGCCGCTTTCAACAAGACGATCTCGATATGTTGGCCGGGGTCGCCGGGCAGGCGGCATTCGTGCTTGAAAACGCCCAGCTTCATGAGCAATCGCTCAAGCAGCAGTCGATCCAGCGCGATCTGGAACTGGCCCACAAGGTGCAGCAAGGCCTGTTGCCCGCCGCGCCGCCGAAGATTGAAAAGTATCGTTTTTTCGATTTCTACGAGCCGGCGAATCAAGTCGGCGGCGACTTCTACGACTATATCCGCTTGAGCAACGGCCGGCTGGCGATCGTGCTTGCCGATGTGTCGGGAAAGGGAGTTTCCGCAGCGCTCGTGATGGCGAAGCTGTCGGCCGAGGTGCGGTATTGCCTGGCGAGCGAGTCGTCGGCCGCGGCGGCCATCAACCGCATCAACTACGGTTTTTGCCACAGCGGCTGGGACGACCGCTTCGTGACGATGGTGATGGCCTTGGTCGACCCGCAGCGCGAGGAAGCGACGATTGTCAACGCGGGGCATATGCCGCCGCTGTTGCGGCGCGGGCCGCATCGGGTCGAGCCGATCGGCGGCGACCAATCCGGCGTGCCGCTGGGGGTCGATCCCGACCATCGCTATCATGCCAGCACGGTGAGGCTGAATCCCGGCGATTTCATGACGCTGTTTACCGACGGAATCAGCGAAGCGATGAACGCCGAGAACCAGCTTTACGGAATCAACCGGCTTACCGAGCAAGTCGGCGCGAATGCCGACGACGTGGCCGCATTGGGCCGGCAGATTCTCGACGACGTGAAGCAATTCGTCGGCGGCCGCCCGCAGAGCGACGACATGTGCTTGCTTTGCTTCGGGCGGGAGCGATGATTGCCGTATTCGCTTGTTCCCGCACGCAGTGCGGCCACGCGACGAGAAAAGCGAATTTACGAAGAGGGTAGTTTATGAGCGCGACGGAAGACGAACTCAGGCCGGAATATGGCGATGCCGATTTCAACGGCGCGGCGCGCGGAAAATACGCAAAGCGATTCGCGGCCGGCACGAATTTGGGGAAAATCGACGCGGATTTGATTACCGAATTCGCAGACGAACAGGTGGCGAACGACGCGCTGCGTTGGATGCTGACGCTGCCCAGTGCGGTCGAGCGGTTGACAAAACGCACGGGTTGACCCGTCCAGCGGCATTTCGGCAATATCCGCCGCACATAATGAAACTCTGACCACCATGCAGCCGCCGATGTTTACTCCCGAAATGCAGCAGCGGCAAGACCGCGAGCATCTGAGGCTGTTGGCGATCTTTCATTTTGTCGCCGGAGGATTCGCTCTGCTCGGGGCGGGGGTAATGTTTCTGGAATCCGCCATGATGGGGAGCCTGTTTGCGAATCCGGAAATGTTGAAACGAATGCAACAGGACCCGAAGGGGCCGCCGCCGGAATTCGTCAAGCATTTCATGGAGTTCTTCGTCTGGATTTTCTTGTTCATCAGCATCTTCTTGGTGGCGATGGCGATTTTGAATGTATTTTCCGGCCTGTTTCTTTTGCGACGGAAGCATCGCGTCTTTTCGGTTGTCGTCGCTGCCATCGATTGCTTGCAGATCCCGATCGGCACGATTCTCGGCGTGTTTACGATCCTTGCTCTCTCGCGCGATTCGGTACGGCAAATGTACGCCGAACCGGACCGCGAATTCGAACGCCAATGGCACGACCGCGGCTTTTGACGCGGGTTGCAGCGCGCGGGTGCCATGCCCACGGCTTTGCGTGGGCATGTTTGCCAACTCGCCGTTCGCATGCCCGTTAAGAGCGTTTTCCAGTGGCGAACCATGATTCAGCGTTGCTGTTCTGGAATCGGAAACCATAGGCCGCGTTGCCAGACGGTCGCGCGGCTGAATTGAATGTCGCGCCAGTTTCGGAAATGATCTACCAGTTTTGCCTCGCTGCGCGGCGCCGAGCTGTCCGGTCCGTACGGTTCGCCGGTTGGCTCATCCTGAACCGTTTCGACCCGAAGATCGGGGCCGCTCGACCATAGGCATGGCACGCCCGGTACGATCCGCGCAACGTACCAATAATTTCCAGCAAGCGGCGAGACTTGCGGGACTTGGTGGGTACGATAGATCGGCACCGCGATCAACAGCGCGATGGCAGGTACCAACAGGATCGCCGCGGCCCGAGCGCGCGCACCCCAACGCCGGCTTTCAGTTGCCCAATCGGGCGCGCGCAGCCACGTCGCGCCGAGCAACACCAGCGGAAGCGGCGCCACCGACCAAGAGATGTTTACATGCATCGAATTCATCAGCCACACCCACGCGCAAAGCACAACGCTCAACAGGACGCCGATCACGGCAGCGATGACTTCGCTGCGAGCATTCCCCGGGGGCTGAACGGCGGCGATTCTTGATGAATTCTCGTTTCTACGGCGATCCCACTGGCAGACTTCGCTTGCCGGTGGCACACTGGCATTTGTCGCGGCGCTCGGATCTCATGCCCACTGCTCCGAGTGGGCGTGTGAAACGCGAGTTCGCAGAAATGCCCCGCGCAAAGCCGTGGGCATGGCACCCGGCGCCGAATTTGTGTCTCAATCCATATCCCGGAATAACCACATGCAGCGCTGCAATTCAATTTTGTTGCTCTTGCCGATTTTCGCTGGCCTCGTTTTTGGGATCGTCATGATTCCCGCGGAAAGTCGCTTCTTGTGCGCCGCCGAACCGGCTTCCACAGCGGCAATCGAGAAATTGCCGTATGGGCACGATTATTTCAAGCTTCGCGGCGGCCTACAGAATTGCCGAACCCATTTCGAACGTGAGAAGACCGGGCGTGTCGTGTTTCTCGGCGGGTCGATCACCGAAATGGACGGTTGGCGCGAATTGGTTTGCAAAGATCTCGAGCGGCGATTTCCGCAAACCAAGTTCGACTTCATCAATGCCGGCATCTCTTCGACCGGTTCGACGCCCGGCGCGTTCCGGCTCATGCGCGACGTATTCGGCCGTGGCCCGGTAGATCTGCTGTTCGAGGAAGCGGCCGTCAACGACGACACGAACAGTTTTTCCGACGAAGCGCAGATTCGCGGCATGGAAGGGATCGTCCGCCATGCCCGGCTCGTGCAGCCCGAGATCGATATTGTGTTGCTGCAATTCGTTGATCCGGGAAAGATGGTGCTGATCAACCAGGGCAAGACGCCGGCCGTGATCGCGAATCATGAAAAAGTCGCGGATTTCTACCGCCTGCCGTCGATCGATCTGGCCCGAGAGGTGACCGAGCGGATTCGGGCCGGGCAATTCACGTGGGAAAAAGATTTTCGAGACCTGCATCCCGCGCCGTTCGGCCAAGCGCTTTATGCTCGGAGTATTGCTCGGCTGTTTGATGCGGCGTGGAAAGAGCCGCTCGCGGCCGGAGCGATGGTCGAGGCCCATCCGCTTCCCTTGAAGCCGATCGATCCGAAGAGCTACTTCCGCGGCCGGCTCGGCGATATCCACGACGCGAAGATCGTAGCCGGCTGGAAAATCGACAATGCCTGGAAGCCGCACGACAAGGCCGGCACCCGAAAGCGATTCGTCGACGTGCCGATGCTCGTGGCCGACGGGCCGGGGGCGACGCTGACGCTGAGATTCTCCGGCACCGCGATCGGAATCTTCGTGGCCGCCGGGCCGGATGCCGGAATCGTCGAATACAGTGTCGACGGCCGGCCGGCGAAGTCGCAAGACCTGTTCACCCAATGGAGCAGCGGGCTGCACATCCCGTGGACCTACGTTCTCAACGGCGACCTCTCCGATGGCGAGCATGAATTGACGCTGCGCATCGCCGGCAAGAAAAATCCCGCCAGCACGGGCCACGCCTGCCGAATCGTCGATTTTCTGTTGAATTGACGACGGATCCCGTCTTTTTCCGGCTGGCGGCCGGCCGACCGGATCTTTCGTCGGCCGGTGCGGCGTACGGCCGAATTCTTGCCGAAACCGCGCCGCAAGCTGATCGCAAAACCATCAGGGTCTTAACCGGTTCTCATCAAGGGCTCACAATCGGCAGCTAGCATACGAGCGTCAATCGAGAACTTCAGTTTCTGGCCTCTTGCCAGGCGCGCGAGATCGGCCCGAAAATCAATTGCCACAACCATCGCATCGAACGAATGAGTTTCGTTTCCGATCTCGCTCGAAAGGAGCCGCCATGTTGGTCCTCTCGCGTAAACAAGGACAATCGATCGTAATCGACGAGCGGACAGTCGTCACGGTGTTGCAGATCGGACAGGGGCGGGTACAGATCGGGATCGTGGCGCCGCCGCGCGTGCCGGTCTACCGCCAGGAGATTCACGACCGGATCAAAGCCGAACAGCGGCTGCTGGAAGCCGGCAATACCGCCGCTTCGGCGTCGCAAACCGGGGAAACGCTGATCACGATCGAGCTCACAAGCGCGTAGAATCCGGATTGTTCAACATGCTAAAAAGTCGCGGCTTGGCTGCGAAATCGTGGCCCGATACGACAAGTAGCCTGAACTTCAGTGGCTTCCTCGCTTACGCTTCGGGCTAGTGGCGGTTCGGCTGAACGGCCGAACGATTGGATCCACGCTCTTGAGTGGCTTCCTCGCTTACGCTTCGGGCTAGTGGCGGTTCGGCTGAACGGCCGAACGATTGGATCCACGCTCTTCAGTGGCTTCCTCGCTTACGCTTCGGGCTAGTGGCGGTTCGGCTGAACGGCCGAACGGTTGCATCCACGCTCTTCAGTGGCTTCCTCGCTTACGCTTCGGGCTAGCGGTGCACCGCGATTCCGTCGCGGATGCAGCTGGCCCGCTTCGTCGGCGCCACGCCACAAGCGCTGCCGCAATCGCGAAGGCTACAACGATCGCTAACGTCGTCCATCTCAAGGAAGCAATGTGGATCGCGCCGGCCAGTCGCTCTTGATTAGCCGTCGGCGGTTCGACTGCCTCAGTCGCAGTGGGTCGGAGTGCATCATGGTCGAGGCCGAGTCCAGCCGAGAAAAATCGCCGGGCAAATTCGCGGCTCGCGATGGCTCGAAAATCGGTTTCGCGGGTTTCGCCCCCTTCGCCGGCGCGACGCACTACATAATAAGCCGCGATGCCGCGTTCGTTCGCCAGTCGCACTCCATCGATCGGGCCGAGCACCATTAGCGCCTTGGCCCACGCATCGGCCGTCAGGCAATCGCCGGCTACGATCGACACCGACGTGGCGGCGTGCGCGATCGGCCGGCCGGTGCGCGGGTCGATGATATGCGAATAGCGATGGCCGTCTTGCAGAAAATAATGTCGATAGTCGCCCGACGTGGAGAGGGCCGCGTCCCCCGGCTCGAGCGCCAACTGCACGCCGCTGGGAATTTCGGTCGGCCGATCGATGCCGACGCGCCACGGTCGGCCGTCGAAGGCATGGCCCCGCGCGCGAATATGGCCGTCGAGCCGAATCAGATAATTCGTCACTCCGCGGCGCTCAAGCGCTCGCGCGATTCGATCGACCGCAAAGCCCGGTGCGATGCCGTTCAGATCGAGTGCGACCTCCGGACGAGTTTTGCGCAACGCCGGCGGATCAACGCGCACCGCAATCAGTTCTGAGCCGACCGAGTGGCGAACGCGGGCAATTTCGTCGGCCGGCGGCACATGACCCATTCCGCCGCGCGGACCGAAACCCCACAGATCGACCAGCGGCGCGACGGTGATATCGAACGTTCCGCCGCTGCGATCGTGAATCGCAATCGCAGCGCGCACGACTGCCGCCAGATCCGGCGAGACCGCAAGCCAATCGGTCGACCGCGAGCGATTGAATTGCGACACCTCGGTGTCGGAATGGTAGCGCGACATCTGCCGATCGACGCCGGCCAGAATCGCATCGATTTCGCCGCGGACCGCTGACAGTGCCGGCACATCCAACGGTTCTCCGAGACGCACGCGATACGTGGTGCCTTGAGCGGGACCGGCGAATGTCGGTTCTTCGACCGCCGCGTTCGACGAGCTAGTGGCAACGGCAAAAAGCGTTGCCGCCAGGCAGAAAAAGTAGATGAGTCGTCGGAGAGCGGCGATGCGGTTCATTTTCCGACCCACCAGAATAAAGCCGCCAATGCCAAACACGCGCCAGCGAGCAAGTCGCGCCGCGTAAATCGGCCGCTACGGGCGTTGCCGCGCAGATAATTGAGCAGCGCCCCGGTGGGGCAGCCATAGCGGCAATAGGCCATCGGCACGAACAACGAAGCCACGCCGCCCACCGCGGCAATCGCCAACGTTCCCCAGCCGGCGATGCGAAACACGTAGGCGTCAAAGGGCTCGATATCGGCCAAATTGAACGGCCAATGGGCAAGCGAAACCAGCAGGCAAAAAAGAAGCAAGCCGCCCGGAACAAGCCCGATCGCAGTTCGCCACGGTCGCGGAATCGTGTGGCGAGGATGGGCGAATCGCAACGCAAGCTGCTGCAGCGCCCCGTGCGGGCAGAGATGCGAGCAATACAGGTTGCGCTTTGTCATGATTGGCAGAAGGAGCGCCGCCGCCGTCAGCAGGATCAGGCTCCATGCACCGGCAGGCACTCCCGACTGAGCCCAACCCAACAATTGAGCTTGAGAAAGCAGCACGCCATTCACCAATCCCAAATAGGCCAGCACGAGAAATTGAAAGCCGACGCGCACCGTGGCGATGCCGCGCAATTTGGTAAAGCCGATGACGATCCCGGCGAGAACAACGACAAGCGTTCCGACGTCGGCCGGCGCAAAACTCAGCCCGCGCGATTGCGATCGCCGAGACGCTTGTTCCTGGACGAGTTTTCCCTTGGCGGCCAGCACCAATCCTTTTGCGACGGCCATGCTGGTCATCGTCGCGCCGGAAACGCCTTCCACTCCGGCCGCCTCGAGGTCGAGCCCCGCCAGTGCCTCGATCGACTTGCCATCGAACAAATTGCGAAATTCCTCGTCGTCGCGAACGTAGCCGACATATGGCTCGTTATCGTAACTCTGATGAATCGCCAGCCCGACGACTCGGCCTTGCAAATCGATGCCCACCAGAGCATCGGTCGGGCCCTGATAGCCGATCGTATTGTCGGCCGCCGGCGATGTCCGCAGCACCCAGCCCAGCGGAGCATCCTTTCGGCCGCGAACACGCGCCACCGACGGATCGCCGGGGTCTGACTCGATTTGTTCCGCATGCGGAAACAACGAACGAACATCGCCGACGGTCACTGCCGCCGGAAATTTCAGCGATGCGCCCGCGGCGCCGCCGAGCCGCCGCCGCAGGCCCTCGGCCATGGCAAAGCTGGTCAGCGTCGCTCCAGACACCGCGTCGACGCTGACGCGGCGAGCTGCTTCGTCGAGCGTCAGCCCGATGTAGCCACGGAAAAATTTCGGATCGTTTCTTACGCGCGCCACA
The DNA here is from genome assembly GCA_036267355.1 of Pirellulales bacterium. Lineage (NCBI taxonomy): Bacteria > Pseudomonadati > Planctomycetota > Planctomycetia > Pirellulales > Pirellulales bacterium. Next base: position 66,927 of record DATAWG010000130.1, read on the forward strand.
TGCTGCGGCGTGTCGCCGCTGGAGAGCACGGCGAGCCCGGCAATGCGGCCGGCGGAATCCAAGGCCACGAGGAGATTCGTCGAGCCGGAGAAACCAATCGTCGAATCGCTGTTCGGGGCCGTTTCAAGCACCGTGCCGATTCGACCGCCGCGGGCGCCGCGAACATCGAAGCCGCCAGCGACGATTGCCGAGGCTCTCAAACTTTCAGCGGTCGGAAAGAATTCGCGAACGCGCTGGAGTGGAATCGGGGGCGGCCCCGACGCGCCGCTTTTCGCAACCAGCGCCCGGTAGCGAGCGTGAATCAATAGCACGATCGCGACGAACACGGCGACGCGCGAGCCGTGTACGCTCCATCGCCGCGCCGCCGCCGCCCGCGGAAAATGCTTCATGGCCGCGGAGCGAGTTGCGCGGCTGCCGGCGATTTGATCGAATCGTGCACGGTCGCGCGGCGGGCTTTTCCGGGCAGCTTCAGCAGTTCGTCCATTTCCGACCAATAGCTCTCGAACACTTTTCGCGGCGTGCAATCGTGGAGCACGCAAATCGATGCCGCCCTGCCGACCACTTCGCCCATCATCCCGCACGTTTTCATCACCCGCGTCGTGCCGAGCGCTTCGTGGGTAACGCTAATGCAACGGCCGGCCATGAACAGGTTGTCGATATTCCGCGAATAGAAGCAGCGATACGGAATCGGATAGCCGTAGGCGCGGTCGAGCTTCGCATTGAATTTCGCGATCGAAATAAACGGATTGTCGGGATAGGTCTTGGCGTATTCTTTTTTCGGGTAGTGCAGGTCGATCGACCAAGTGCTCGGCACGCAGCCGTCGAGAAAGTCGCGTTTTGACAAGATATCCTCTTCGCTGAGCAGCACGTCGCCGAGCAGCCGCCGCGACTCGCGCGGCCCGCCGATATAGGCCACCCAGGTGAGCGTGGCGTGCTTGTGCTTGGCGGCGCCGTCGCGATTTTTCATGGCGTTGAAAGCGCCGAACACGGCCCGCAGATTCCAATCGCGGATTCCCTCGGCATCGCCGAGCGGATCTTTGTCGAACCCGCTTTCCCAAAACCATTCGCCGTGGAAATCGCGCGGGTAGGGGAAATCTTTCATCGTCAGATCGAGGGCCCAGGGCGTCTTGGGAAACGCGACATCGTGGTCTGCCTGAGCCCAAGACCACATGTTGCTCATGCCCATCCGGCCGGTGGCGGTCATATCTTCGTCGGCGCCGCATAAGGCGCCGATTTCGCCGTGCCCCGTGCAATCGACGAATAGCCGGCCGGTGAATTCGAGTTCGTGGCTGTTGCGCGTGTCGAGGGCCGTGACACTTCCGATGTGCGGCCCGTCGTGGCTCAGCTTATAGACGCGATCATTCAGAAACAGGTCGAGATTCGCCTCGGCCCGCACGACCTTTTCCTTCTTTTCATCTCCGAACTGTTCGGCGGGGCCGGGGCTTTTCTTGGCGTGGTCGCAAAACTCCTCGACAATCTCACCGATGCGCGGATACTTGCCGCGGCGGATCTCGCCCTGCGCCCACACGCGAACCTCGCTCGAGCCGTTGCCTCCCAGCACAGGCCGATCTTCGATGAGCGCGACTTTGCATCCCATGCGGGCCGCCGAAATGGCCGCCCCCATGCCGGCATATCCGCCGCCGACCACGACCAGATCGTAACCCGATTTTACCGGCGGATGCTCCGGCAAGCCGAGCAATCTTCGCCGCCAATTCGGCAGCACGGCCTGATCGTTCGGCGGCGGCTTGTCGTCCTGGGTAAAATAGATCGCATCGCAACGGCCATCGAATCCCGTCAGATCATGCAGCGCAAGCGTCAGGTTCCCGGCGGGCACTTCGACCGTGTCTCCCGGCTGCCAAAACCAATCGCTCCCTTCGGTGCCGAAGGTGGTCTTGAGGGGCCGGCCATCGATGAGCAATTGGAATCGGCCCGGCTGGCCGGGAGCGTGCCAGCGCGCCACCCAATCTTTGGTCCGGACGAACACATGGTAGGCGCCGGCGGCAGGAAACGTGACCGTGGTGCGCGCATCGGCGACCGGCTGGCCCAACCCATGCGCCAGCAGATACGGAGAGCCCATGGCGTCGATGAATTGAGTGTCGACGCTCCAGCCCCCCAGATGCTCGAAACCTTCCGCCTCGACCAATAGCGACTCCCGCGCCGCGGCCGACGCCACGTTCGACGCGGCGAAAAGCATCAAAACCGACAACAGCCAGCGAGCTTTCTTCATAACCGACATTCCGCCGAATCCGATCGAAATGCATGCCACCAAATCGCCAACCCGGACCCCGTGCCCGCAGGGGCAACGCGCTGCAAAACACAGTATAACTGCTGCAATCGACCGGTCGAGCGGTGAACGGATAGAGCCGGCCGCTGCGGGCCGCCCCTCGCACGGATCCGTACCTGCGGAATTACCGCATACGGCTGGTACCTCGGATGCCGACGAACGGATGGCACCGCGTTGGCGCCGCCGTTCGCACGCCCAGCCGTCCACGCGACCTGCGTTCCCCGCACTGTGTCCGGCCCAGTAGCAAGGACCGGCGTTCTCCTTGGTCGGTCCCCTTCCCTTCAAGCGCCGGCGTGTTGACACGAGCGCCAGCCTGCAAATTTTGACGCGATTGCCCTGCCGCCACCGCCCACTAAAATCCACGAAAAGCCGAAAAGGCCGGCTCGCGTCGAACGGGCCTCTTCAGTTATGTTTGTCGGCCGAACCCTAAAACTGGGCCGATTGCATTCGCATTCTGCGCAGAGCAACGCCAGTCAGAGTAATCCCTCCGAGGCAAAGTAGCACGATGCTGGAGGGCTCGGGCACGGCAGTCGCCGTTAGATTGGCATTATCGAAGCCAAACGTCGATATCCCGTTTGAAGTGAAATCGTTGAGAAAGTTTCCCGGCCCCTGAGACAGGTCGGCAGACAGCGGCGTCATGAAATTATTGCCGGTGGACGTACCTGCAAAATTCAAAAATGCCGACGAATAGGTCACGGTTCCAGTGTCTAATCCATCCTGATCGCTGAACGACGAAGTGCCGCTAAAGCCATTGATGGTCGCGTTCGTAAAGTTCACTGTCAGTAGATTGGTTTGTCCGTTGATGGGCGTATCGAGAAGAATCTGGATCGTGCCCGAGTCGATGGGTTGATCGTAGAATAGGGGGCCGAAGAAAGTTGTGGATGAAGCCGGGGTCATCGTCGTCGCAGTTAGAAAAAGATGAGCGGCAAGATCGCCCGAAAGCTGGCTGCCTAGCGAACCTGAGATGGAGCCGGGCGTATAGTCGAACGTGACGGGCGAGCCGCCGGAAACAGTCGTGAAAGATGCGCTGGTGCCAGAATTGTTCGTAAAAACCCAGCTACCGTCATTCGGATTGTCCGGCACGGTCTCGACGAGCTGCACAGAGGCCGCGGTAGCAGTGCCGGTCAGGACAAAAAGCCCCAATACGATCGCGGACCAAATGGGACCAGCGGTGCGCGCGGCATGGACAGATCGAAACGACATGTTGCAGATCATCGAAGTTTGCATTAGCGATTTTTCCTTTTCGGAGGGTATGGTGACGTAGCTCGGGAAGAGCGCGCGCAGGGCATGGAGTTCAATGCTAACGAAGGAAGCGGGCAGGCAAAACGGGGGGCGCAAAACGGGGGGGGCGCAAAACGGGGGGGCGCAAAACGGGACGGGGCCGATATTGATGAGATGGGTTGTTTTGCGTTAGTCTTCGCGCACGAATCCTGCCAGGGAGGAAATGGTTGTTGATGTCATGGGTCGGGGGACAACGGGTCAGAACTATTCTTTAAACAGACCAGTCTTAACGCGTCGCAAATCGTGTGGTCCGCTTTCCGCTCCTAAGCCAGCCGAGGCCGAGGGACGAGGAAGCGAATTTAAGGGGACGGGACTAATTAAAATGACTCCCGTCCCCTTAAATTCCATCCCTTTCGAGACGCCCACGCCCCGATTGCCATCCGCCCAAAATTTACTTGCCTTTGCGGGAAGCAGCGATACACTGCCGACTGGTCTCTTCCCACGGGTGGGTATTTCCGCTCCCCACCAAAGACACGTCAATCACTTCTTCCGGGCGGACAGGCGGGCAAACGATGAATTCGTTCTCCATTAGATCGCTGGTTGGTGCATCGCGCCCGAACCGGTCAGCACCACGCCTGCCGACGAAAGCTGATTTCAATCCAATAATCCCGTCTTCCCCAAATAGCTGGGATGCTGCCGGGAAGTCCTGGTTTTCTCGACCCAAGGCGGCGGTGCTTGTATGCGAGTTTGTCGCAGAGAGCAGTAGGACTCCCTTCATTCGCCCCCGGCGGCTGGACGCTGGGATCATGCCGACAATTATCGTAGAATCTGCGGCGACGCCCCGGAGCGTCCGTGCTTTGCGGTCTAGCTCGCTCTGTTGGCAAAATGAGGAGATTGTTTATGGTTGTGCCCGATGAAAGTCGTCGTCAAAATGGGCTTGAAGCGGTTGCCGTTGCTGCCGTCCCGCCAGGCGTTGCAAATGCGGGCTTGAGCGGCAGTCGCGAATTGCGAAGCGGCGGGTGAGGATGGACGGCCAGAGAAGTGAATCATCGACTGGATTGCCCGATAGCATGTGGACTTGATAAAATCGCCAACCGCACGCTGGCTCCCAAGCTGGGTCGACAAAGCGTGGAGTCGTCATTGCAAACACTCAAAACAGGGGAACGCAGACATGGCCGAAGGCACGATCAAAAAATTGACGGACAAGGGTTTCGGATTCATCAAGACAAGCGGCGACAAAGACCTCTTCTTTCATTCGTCGAGCGTCCAGGATGGCAGTTTCGACGACCTGCATGAAGGCCAAAGGGTCTCGTACACGGAAGGCCAGGGCAAAAAAGGGCCGTGTGCCGAGAACGTCAAGCCGCTTTAGTTTCTCCGGCTGGCCGAACCAGGTCATCGTCTGGCGAGTCACTCGTCTTTGCATCCGTCCGGATGTGCTGGCTATCGAACCGCGTCGAGGCCAGTGGCCGATCGCAAAACAACATCAGAATTCAAACGAGGAAGGCGCATTCGATGACCCTTAAAGCAGGAATGCTGGTCGAGTGTCGTCGCCATTTGCCGTCGCTCTCCGCGGCAAACCGATCGATCCGCACAATCGTCATAGCTTATCCGGCCGTTTCCCCGATTCGGGCATGCACACGATCTGCCGCTCGGTAAGCCTTGCCGGCTGTATGCCCCTTGCGGCTTGCGAGGGCGATTCTGAATCCAATTCCTCCGTCGCGCCGATGGACTTAGAGTCTCGGAGAGCAGATGGTCGAATTCGGTCCTCGTCCGCGCGAACGCATATCCATGAATCGATTGAATCCCGTGTTTCTTCCCGATCCGACGGTGAACGTACTGAAGGACTTGGAACATCGCCACAACGACGTGCTGGAGCAGTTGGACGATCTAAACCGCCGCGTCGAACAGGCTTTGGCCGACGCCCGCCGGCAATTTCAAGCCGAAGGCGTCGCCGATTTGGCCGCCGCGCGTGCCGAGTAACGCTCGCAAGCTATCAGGGCGACAAAGGGGTGCGACAAAGGGGGGGTGGATCGTTTTGGCGATTCGGCGGGCGGCGGCTTTTTCCGCGGACGCCCGCACGGGCGGAGCGTCGCCTGCCGCCCAGCCGCTGGGCAGCCCGCCGCTGCCACTGGGGATTGCCCAGCGGGCTGCCTGGACGGTCGCAGCCGCGCTGGATCGCCCGACGTACTGCGGTCACTTCCGCCTCCGGTTTGCGGGGCGTTGACAATCTCTCCGCCCAATTCCGCGGCCGAGGCAGCGGCCAGCCGAGCGCGTCGGGCAAAACAAGAGCAAAGAGCTGCCTTCTGCAGCGTCTGCTTTTCTGGTCCATGCCCTTTTCTGGCTCGGTTTGGCCGTCGGCCGATTGCGTGGCTTGCGCCAATGAGCCGAGCTCTTCCAGAATGTCACCGACCCGCGCGACCAGCTTTGCTCGGTTACGAATTCACGAATCGGGCTGCCGGCTTTTTTCTTGCCCCTTTTGTTACGGCTAGCTACGATAGCGGAATCCTGGGCTAGGTGGGATGGAAAGCGAATCGGTTCGGTTGGGAATTCGGCATTACGCCCGCTCGGGCGATTTCGGAGTTACGCTGATGAAAATCGGAGTGCATGTGTGGATCGTCGCCGCGGCCAGTCTGGTCGCTTCCGGCAATGGCGCGTTTGCAACCACGATCGACGCGGACGCCTACTACGCCGGATCGATCCCCGTTGCTTCCGGAACGGGATTGAATGGCCTGTATTACGGCCAGCCCGCAACCGCCGGCAACGTAGCCGACGATACGTACGTCGCGTCGAATTCGCCCGTTGCAACGTTCCTGTCCACCGGGATCGATTATCCGACCGGTGTCACCGGCTCCAGCTATGCTGACACGAATACGCTTGCAAACTTCCTTTCGCCGGATGCCGGGTCGCTTTCCGTTCCTAGCGCCGGCAGCAACACGCTCGGCAACCAGTTGATTACGTTCACCGGCTATATCGCGTTGCAGGCTGGCACTACGACATTGCAGTTGGGGGTCGACGACGGCGGCTACGTCAATATAGGCGGCGTTGGTTTCGGCTCACCGGGCACTATTATCGACAACGACGGCGATCATGCTTATGCGATCGTCCAGGGCTCGGTGACCGTGACGAATGCGGGGCTCTATCCGATTTATATCGACTACCATGAAGACGGGGGCAACACCGGCTTGTCGTTTCAATACGGCACTGGCGATGTTGTTCCGGCGAGCGTGCTTTACCCGTCCGCGCCGGTGCCCGAGCCGGCATCAATGATCCTGCTTGGCATCGGTGGACTCAGCATGCTCTGGTTTGGCCGAGGGCGCCGCTGGATCAATCCGCGTTGTTTTCGGGCCAGTTGATTGGACTTTCGAATTGAAGCCGGGGTTTCAATGCCTGATAGTTGCCGAGCGATTATCTTGATGCGGCGTTCGCTTTATGGCGCTGCCATTTTTGCCGCGTTCGCGTTTACCGGGGCCGCAAACGCGGCGATCATCACTTCGTTGACCGATAGTTTTACGGGCACGTCGATCGATCCGACGAAATGGAATGCGATCGACAAGGGTCTCGAAAGCACCGGGCCGGCCGGTTACAACGCCCCGTCCGAATCGGCGGGCGGACTGAGCCTCGGTGGCACGACGAACAACTCCTATTGGTATGGCAGTTCCCTGGAATCGGTGAATACGTTCTCCATCACTCAGCCGACGACGGTTTCCGTCGATCGCGTTTCGTTGAGCGGCAGCGGCAGCGCGTTTCGATCGAGCCTGTGGATTATCGGCAGCGACGGAAACGACTACATCCAATTCGCCCAAGATCATTCCGAGTCGGGCTGGGAGATCAACGCCCTAGGCTCTCCGACGCAATCGGGAAACACGGCCGGTGACACCACCTCCGCCGACACTCCCACCAATTCTGGCGAATCGATCGCGGCATTTAATGCCGCGCTGAACGACTTGGGATCCCACACGATGGAACTGCAATTCACGCCGATCGCTGGAAACGAGGTCAGCATCCAACCGTTCTTGGACGGTATTGCCGGCCCAATCTATACGTTCTCGGATTGGACCTCGCCAGACTTCAACGTCGTCTTGACGGGCCAGGCAAGAGCCAACGACGACACGGTCGATGCCGTGTTCGAGAATTTCAGCGCCGCCGTTGTCCCGGAACCGTCGTCGTTGACGCTCGCGCTGCTGGGATTTGCGGCGCTCGGCCTCGTCGTTCGAGTGCGGCGTAGCTCGCCTGTTTGCGCAGCTATTTCATAGTGCCGCACGAATCGCCCGTCGGCTGATGGTAGCGGCTGATGTCTTGCTTGCGACACCAGCGTGCCTCGATTACCATAGCCAGATATTCAACGGTCCGGTCGTAGGGGGTCGCGCCGGCAGCGGGGAGTCTGGCGGTGAAAAATTGCCGGCGAATCGCTGTTTGGCGTCGACACGGTTGCGGCATGCGACGCTCCGCAGGCCTTTTGGAGGAATTCTTGATGAAAGCCGGATTCGGAATTGCAGCGGTGCTGGCGGCGCTTTGTTTCGGCACCGCGGCGAATGCGGCAATCATCACATCGTTGTCCGACAGTTTCACCGGCACGTCGGTCGACCTGACGAAGTGGAATGAGATCGACAAAGGCCTGCAAGAGACCGGGCCTGCCGGTTACAACGCGCCCTCCGAATCGGCCGGCGGCCTGAGCCTTGGCGGCACGGCGAATAACGGCTATTGGTATGGCAGTTCGCTCGAGTCGGTAAACGCATTTTCCATCACCCAGCCCACGATGGTGTCGGTCGATCGCGCCTCGCTGACCGGGAGTGGAACGGCGTATCGGTCGAGTCTGTGGATCATCGGCGGTGATGGCAACGACTACATCCACTTTTCGCAAGATGTCGCTGAGACTGGCTGGCAAATCAATGCCCAAGGCTTGTCCTCAGAATCGGGCGGCGCAGGCGACGCAGGTTCGCCCACGTACAACGGCGAAGGCGAAGGGATCACGGCCTTCAACTCCGTGGCGCCGGATCAAGGTTCCCACACGATGGAACTGCTGTTCACGCCGATATCGGGATCGGAGGTGAGCATTCAGCCGTTTTTGGATAACATCGCCGGCCCGGTTTACACGTTCGACGACTGGACTGCCACGGATTTCAACGTGATTTTGACGGGGCAGGCGCGAACCACGGACGATACGGTCGACGCGATATTCCAGAATTTCAATGCGGCCGTCGTGCCAGAACCATCCTCGCTGGTGCTTGCCGGGATCGGTGCTCTCGCTCTTTGCTTCGCGCTCCGTTGTTCTGCTTCACACGGTACTGGAATCCTGGGCCGATTGGGTTAGCCGTAACCCGATCGGGGGAATATCCACGACTGGAACTCGCAGACATTTCACCGCGGAGCAAAAGGCCGAGGCCGTTCGACGGCAAGTCCTCGCTTCGCTCCCGCGGCCGGCCGCGTAGGCGCGCCAGAAAAGTGGAACGTCGCCGGATTCGGCCCGGCGGTGCTCCTTCGGCCTAGCGATTGTCAGAGCTCGCTTCTACGCGTGCGATTTCGCGCGGCACCGAGAGTAAGGCCGAGTGCGCCGAGAGCAAGAATCAGAATTGACGACGGCTCGGGAACCGAAACCGGCGATATCGAAACATTGTCGAGAACGCCGTCCTCTCCCGACGAATTGTTCGCCGGAAGATCGTAAAACTCGAGCGTGTCTAAGTCGCCGTCTCCGACGAAGTCGAAACTGAAGGTTTGCAACGAACTGTAATTTCCAGTCGCGGTTTCAGAGCCCAACGAGCCGGCTTCGCCGACCACCGACGCCGCCAGCGATTGACTGCCCGTATTTGTCGTGTATTGGAACTGCACGTCGTACGTCAGGCCGAGAGTGCTCGTGAACGTTTGCGACAGGGTGCCTCCCGCACTCGAATTCCCGCTGTTGAACGCGACGGCATGGTTGCCGTTCGTGGCCGAGCTGACAGGGGCACCGTAGTAGCCGCCCGAAACGTTGACGACAGAGATCGAGTCGCCGTTGGGCCCAGGATCGGCTGTCCAGGGAGAAAGATTTCCCGTTTCGAAGTCGCCGTTTGTAATGATGGTTCCGTTGGCTACCGATTGCAGCAAACCCGCGCAAATAAACAAGCTCGCAAGGATGGTAGCCGCAGCCTTCATTGTTCGTCCTCAAAAAGAACAAGCCGCGCGTAGCGCAAGCCGGCGAATCAAACGCAACGCAAAGATTCGACTTTCCCCATTTGCGTCGAACCGTGTTTCACGGCCCCTGGCCCGCCCCCGATGCGGGCGCCCGCAAAGTACGGATGTGAGTTTAACTAGATGTTTTCGCCAGTCAATCCGTGTCCCCCAAGCGAGCGATCCGCGCCGAACACCGTCGTTTGGCCGGTGGGGTCGAGCTGGCCAACCGAAGGCTTGTCGGAATTGATCAGCGCGATCGGTTGGCCATGACAAACACGCGAATTTAAGGGGACGGGAGGACGGGAGTCAATGTAGCGACACCCCTTCCCATGATCGACCTCCTTATTCCTCAAATCCGAACATTGCCTCGAACAACTGGTCGGCTGCGTCGGATGCGCGGAGCGTTGCCGGGCCGGCGGCATGCAGGGTCGGCGACACTGACGGCGAAGCGACGACATTGGCGATGCTCGCTTTCATTGTGGTCGATGTCGTCGTGGTCGGCGTGGTGGTCGGCGTGGTTGTCGGCGTCACCGTTGCGACCAACGCCTTCGCTGGCGGCGTGGGGCTTATGCCGATGCCCGTGCCGGTCCCGATCGGGTTCACCGGCGGCGGAAGCCACTCGCTGTGGGCCAGGTCGTTGACCAACAGGTTGGCGATCGGCGTGCCACGACCGGTGGTTTGATCGAAGCCGACCTTGGCGCTATAGGCGCCGGTGCTGCCGGTGGTGATGTCGTGGAAATCGCTCGATGGGAGTTGATAGATGTCGGCCACGGTGTTCGACAGCGTGTCGCCGCCCGACTGGGCACGTTCCTGGTTCGCCAGGGCGATGATCCCCGCCCACTGCGGCGCTCCGGCGCTTGTGCCGCTCGCGCTGTTCCAGTCGCCATTGTTCGAGTCGAAAACCCAGAAGCCGGCGGCGCCATAGGCAACGTCGGGCGTGGACCGCATCGAACTGGTGTCGAACCCGTTCTGATAGGCCGGCCGCGATTCGACGCCGCTGAACCCGCCGCCGCCGTCGCTCCATGCCGATTCAACGTCGTAAGACATCGACTGCCAATTGTTCGGCACGCTGGACGTCCCGACTTTCGTCGCTTCAGACGCCGTGATCACCGTGCCGCCCACTGCCAGAACATTCGGCGATGTCGACGGATAGATTACCCTTGATCCGACATCACCAGCCGACGAGACGAACGACACCGGCAGATGCCCTTGCGGTGTGACGAACGTGCCGCTGTCGTAATCGGTCTGGTTTTCACTGAACCACGAACTGGGGTTCCACGAACTCTCGAATTCCGGACCGCCAAAGCTCATCGAGACGACGCTCACGCCGGCCGCGTTGCGGGCATAGTTGACCGCCGACATCAAGTCGTCGGTCGAATCGCTGGTGGCCTCGACGAGCAAGATATTCGCGGCCGGCGCGATGGCATGGGCCCATTCCACGTCGAGCGCTGTTTCGAGATCCCACTTCGCGTTGTTGGTGGTCGTGGTCTTGTGGATCGTAAGCTGGGCGTACGGCAAACTGAACTCTGTGTCGAACGTTTGCAGGTCTTGGGCGATCGTCGGATCGTTATAGGCATCGACAATGGCGATCGTCGTGCCGGCGCCGTTGAGCGACAGCTTATCGAAGCCGTAGATCTGGCGGATTTGCAAAGGATTGAACGGGCCAGTGGTTGTCGCCGAGGAAAGCGGCGTAATCCCGCCGGCAATCGGCACGGCGGTTACCATCGGCTCCATGATCGACACGGCGGGCGGCGCCGGCGGCGCGTTGAGCGTGCTATTCGTGCTTGCGCTCATCATGGCGCGTGGTTCCAGGGCTTCGAAATTAAGCGCCCAGCGCTGCTTGCGTTCGGTTGAGCGGGAGTTGCGGCGAAGCATGAGAATGTCTCCTATGAAAAAATTGTTTTCTCGGAAAAAACGCCGGCGCGACTCCGGGCCAGCCATCGATCGACCGCACCGATTAAGAGACGTGCCGTCGCCTAATCCCGGCACGCTCGCCAACACTTAAGCAAAGCGGAATCGTCGCGGTGTTGTTACAAGCGGGGAACGAAACTTCGGATCAGGCCGTGGTGCAACGGTCAAAAGCTCTCCCGCGGAGCCGCGGAGACATGGAGGATGCAGAGAGCCCGGATCAGAGCGGCAAATCCCCCACGGGAGTCAATTCAACTGACACCCGTTCGCCCAAAGGCACGCAATCGACGGCGAACTCGCAGCGCTACACGGGCAGACGGCGATTGCCAGTGGCACACCGACTCTTTCAGCTCGCTCGATCGTGCCATCTCCGGCTATTTCAAGCGGCGGAGCGATTGCTCTAGATCATCGACCCGGTGTTCTAACTGCTGAACACGGCGTTCGAGAGCGTCGATTCGGGTCTTGTCGTCGGGCACGGGCAATTGGTTGGCCTGCGGGGCCGGCGGAGCGGGGACCGGACCGGCACTGATCGGACTGCCTCCGAGCAAGCCGCTCGAGCCCAATGCGACTTCCGCCAGCTTCACTTTCGCGTGCTGCTCGCTTCCCTCATAGAAATAGGTGATTTCCACCTCGCGTCCAGGGCCGGCCTGACCGATCAATGCCGTCAGATCCTGCGGCAAACCGACAGCTTTGCCGTCGACGGCAGTGATCACGGCGTCCAAAGGAATTCCTGCCACGGCCGCTGGAGAGCCAAGCGTGCGGGCGACAACCAGCGCGCCCTGCGTCGACGGCAACCGCAACCGCCGCTGAATCTCGCCCGTCAGCGGGCGAGTTCGCACGCCGAGCAGCGGACGCCGCGACGGCGCGACGGTGGGCAAAGCCCGCGTTCCCAGTTGAATGCCCGAATCGGGTCCCGCCAAGTTTGGCAAACCGTTTGGGGCCGAACCATTGCTTGGCCCTCCGGGAAGCGGAGCGCCGCCTGGCAAAACATCGGCCGGGAATCGACCGGGTTCATTGGCTGGCGTTGGATTGCCGGGCGGCAAAGTATCCGGCAGCGGTCCAACAGGGGTTTCCGACCCGATTCCGCCTCCTGTGGCCGGTTCCGGCTGCGGATCGGGAATCTGACCGAATTTTTCGTATCGCCGCTGGCCGGTCGGCGGGCGAGTGCCAAGCGTGACCGCGATGGTTTGTTGCTGTCCGCCACGATCGACGCCGAATGTCACCTTGCTGTTCGGAGCAAGCTTTTGCAGCAAGGGAAGCATATCGGTTTGGTTATGGACCGCCGTGCCGTTGAGGCTTGTGATTAGATCGCCGGACCGCAGTCCGCCGATGTCGGCGGGGCCGCCACTTTGCAATTCGACGACGCGCACTCCGGCCCCCTTTTCTTGCCGATCGTCGGTCACGACGCCCAAAAAGCCGGGTTCTGTTGCGGGCGGGCTGGCGCCGGTTCCATGCGGCGAAGCAGTCCTGCCCGGAGCGGCCGCGGTTGGCGCAGGTGCCCTCGGCGCCTTAGGCGCCGCCGGCACAGCGGGCGTCGCCGGCACAGCGGGCCCAGGAAGGTTCTGTGGGGGTTCGGGATTCGGCGGCGGCTTTGTGGCGCTATTTGACGGAGGCGATTGCGAATCCTGCGTCTGCTGTGCTTGAGCCATCGGAATGGCGAAAAGTAACAGCGCTCCGGCAACGAGGGTTAAAGGCGAGGGGCGCGGGGCGAGGGGCGCGGCGATCACCCAAAGATTTCGGCGATTCATGGGTCAAAGCTCCCGGGTATCATTCGATCGATTGTGAACTGCTTTCCGCGGCTCCACTCGGGGCGGAAGCTGGACGGCTTCTGATTATACGCCTCGCCGCCGATCATGCGAGCAAACTCCTACGCGCGCAACCCCCTCGCCCCTCGCCCCTCGCCCCTCGCCCCTCGCCCCTCGCCCCTCGCCCCTCGCCCCTCGCCCCTCGCCCCTACATTGCATCTTCCTCCCCTGCATGCTACGACAACACCTATGTCGATCCTGCATGAAATCTTGAACTACAACGGCCAGTTCGTCGCCCGCCGCGAATACGAGCCGTTTCGCACCGACAAGTTTCCCGACAAACGGCTTGTCGTGCTCACCTGCATGGATACCCGGCTGATCGAGTTATTGCCGCGGGCGATGAACCTGCACAACGGCGATGTAAATGTGATCAAAAATGCCGGAGCGATTGTCTCGCATCCGTTTGGCAGCGTGATGCGGAGCCTGCTGGTGGCGGTGTACGAGTTGAAGGCGACGGAAGTGGCCGTGGTGGGGCATTACGGCTGCGGCATGACGGGCCTGAGCTGCACGAAAGTGTTGCAAAAGGCGATCGAGCGGGGGGCATCGCCCGAAATGCTGCAAACGCTCGAACATGCCGGGATCGACCTAAAGACTTGGCTCACCGGTTTCGACGCTCCGGAAGACGGCGTGCGGCGCAGCGTGACAATCATTCGCCAGCATCCACTATTGCCGAAAGACGTGCTGGTACACGGGCTTATGATCTGCCCCGAAACCGGCCGCCTCGACGTGCTCAGCGACGGCTTAGCGGCGAATGCCGGAACCTCGTAGCGGCAAGTTCTTGCAGAATCGCTCCTAGAACGCACCGCATTTGCCGTTTTGCGCCGGCTGCCGCGTCAAATTGATCTTGATCCGAACAGGAATTTGGCAAATAATATTGTGACTGACGAGTCCGTTAACTAAACGATCGCGTTCGAGAAGCCGCTTCAAGGGTTGTAAATGTCTGCCACCGCCAAGAAGGGACCCGGCCGGCCGAAAGACGCGCAGCTTCCCGAGCGCCGCCGCGAGGAAATCCTCGATGCGGCCGCTACGCTGTTCGCCCAGCACGGCTATCGAAACACCGACATGGAATATGTCGCCCAAGCCCTCAGTATTGCCAAAGGCACGATCTACCGCTATTTCGCCAGCAAGGAAGAACTCTTTCTCGCGGCCGCCGACCGCGGCATGCGGCGGGCCGGCGACTTTGTCGACGCCAGCATCGTCGCCGACGCCGATCCGCTGGAGCGCATGGCCCATGCCGTGCGGGCATATCTGACGTTTTTCCGCAATCATCCGCAATTTGTCGAACTGTTGATTCAGGAGCGGGCCGAATTTCGCGACCGGCCGCAACAAACCTATTTCGCCTATCGCGATCGGCGGATGGCCCCGTGGCGCGAGGTGTTCCGAGGGCTGATCGCCCAGGGGCGGATTCGCCAGCTTCCGCCCGAACAGATTGTCACCGTGCTATGCAATTTGGTTTACGGCACGATGTTCACCAATTATTTCACCGGCCAGCAAGACCCGCCCGAGCGGCAAGCGGCCGACATCATGGACATCGTGCTCAACGGACTCTTGACCGGCCGGCAATCGAATCCTTTGCCGGCGTCGGCCAGCGAGGCTCGACATGAAGGTTGACGACAGCTCTCGCGGCGAAATCCCACAGGATACGGGGAGCGATAAAAATCGAGGCAGCGATATGAAAACGGATTTTGATATCGGCTCCATGCAGGCAGATACGGCTCGGGCATTGCCCAGCGCCCCAGCCGCCGCCGCCCCGAGCGCTGGAACGAATGGCAACGGCCGAGTGGTTGCCGACAGCGGCATGGAAACAACAGCCAAAAACACGGCCGAGAAGGCCGCGATCGCCGGCGCGACGGTCGTCGTCGATAGCCGGCTCGACGGTGTGAGCCCGCTGGCAGACGCGGCGCCTGCCGATCCGGCGGCCGCAGCGGCCGAAGCGCAGCAGCGCCCGTCGCGGCGGCGGATCGTGTTGATCTGCATAGGCCTCGCGGTGCTCGGCTTGGCGGCCTATTTCGCCGTGCCGGCCATCTACCGCTACTTTCGCTACGAATCGACCGACGACGCGTATATCAATGGCCATGTGACCTACATCAGCCCGCGGATTGCCGGGCGTGTCACCGCGGTGCTGGTCGAAAACAATCAGTATGTCGAGGCGGGGCAGGCGCTGGTGCGAATCGATTCAAAGCCGTTCGAGCTTACGGTCGAGCAGAAGCAAGCCGCTCTGGCGCAGGCCAAGCAGGCGGTCGACCAGCAGATCGCGGCGCTCGATGTGGCGACGGCTCAGGGGCAGCAGGCCCGCGATGCGGCCCGCGGCCAACTCGCAGCCGTGTATGCCGATTGGTATATGCTGCAAACCGTGCAAACGCTGATCGGCTATGAAGTGGCCGCCCTAAAATCAGGCGTCGCAAATTGGAAATTGCAGCAAGCCAATCTGCAGTTGGCGCAAGCAAATTTGAAGCGTGGCCAGGAACTTGTCCCCTCGGGAGCAATGAGCCGCGAGGAATTCGACGCCCGCGAGGCGGCCGAAAAAGTTGCCAAGCAGCAGGTCGATGCGGCATTTCAGGCCGTGCAACAGGCCCGGGCACTGTTGGGTTTGCCGATCAGCACCGGGCCGAACGGCACGCCCGACACCAGCGTGCCGAGCGATATCGACGAAACATTTCCCGGCGTCAAATTCGTCGTCGCCAGCGCCGAGCAATCGCTTGCGCAGCTCGGATTGCCGATCGACCCGACTTCGGCAAAGGCCGACAAGATTGTCGACAAGATCAGCTCGCTCGTGGCTTCGGAATTCATCAACCACGTGCCGGCGGTCGAGGTGGCCGAGGCGCAGTTGCGGCAAGCGCGGGCGGCCCTTGGCGGCGAATCGTTCGATCGAGTTCATCCGTACAATCAGCCGAGCGTCGTGCGGGCTCAGAAGGATTTGGATCAGGCCGAATTGAATTTGAGCTACACGGAACTACGAGCGCCGATCGCCGGTTTCGTCAACGGGCGAGCGGTTAATCCGGGCAACGACGTGCAAGTGGCCCAATCGCTGATGTCGGTCTACCCGCTCCGCGACGTTTGGGTCGATGCGAATTTCAAGGAAGGGCAGCTCGATCGGTTGCGGATCGGTCAGTCGGTCGATCTTTACATCGATGCCTATCCGGGGCATGTGTTTCCCGGGCGGGTGGCCGGTTTTAGCGCCGGCACCGGGGCGGCGTTGTCGCTATTGCCGCCGGAAAATGCGACCGGCAATTTCGTCAAAGTGGTGCAGCGATTGCCGGTGCGAATCGAGCTGACGGGGCCGGCGCCGGAAGACACGCCCCTGTTTATCGGACTTTCGGTGGAACCGGAAGTCGATTTGTCGACCGAACCGCGCGGCCCAGACGCCGGCCGCCGCCTGCTCGGGCCGATAACGCAATCGAGCAAGTAAGTTCGCCGTCTCGCCCCTTAGCCCGCAGCGCCAGCAAGGAACGCAGGGCCATTTTGGCGCTCTCCCTCGCTAACGCCTCGGGCTGGTATATCCGCAGACAAAACGAACACTAGCCCGAAGCGTTAGCGAGGGACGCGAAGCCAGACGCCGCAGTGGCCGTGAACCGGATACGAGTTAAAACAGCACATGTCCACGCTCACGATCAACGGTCCGCGATTGCTTCCGGCCGGCCGGCCGAGCCTGCTGGCGAACCATTGGGTCATCGCGCTGACGGTGACGATGGCGACGTTCATGGAAGTGCTCGACACGAGCATCGCCAACGTGTCGCTGCCTCACATTGCCGGCAATCTCTCCGTCTCCACGAACGAAAGCACATGGGTGCTCACCAGCTATCTGGTCGCGAACGCGATCGTGCTGCCGCTCTCGGGCTGGCTTTCGGCGATTCTCGGCCGCAAGCGGTTCTACATGATCTGCGTGTTGATGTTCACGATCAGTTCGATGCTTTGCGGACTGGCGTCGGGGTTGGGGCAATTGATTTTCTTCCGCGTGCTGCAAGGCATGGGGGGCGGCGGGCTGCAGCCATCGGAACAGGCGATCCTGGTCGACACGTTTCCACCACAAAAACGCGGCATGGCAATGGCCGTGTATGGCATGGCGATCCTGGTCGCCCCCGTGCTCGGGCCGACGCTGGGCGGCTGGATCACCGACAATTATTCCTGGCGCTGGATTTTCTTCATCAACGCGCCGGTCGGCTGCGCATCGCTGCTGTTGAGCAGCATCGTGTTGCGCGATCCGCCGCACTTGATCGAAAAACGGGCCGAGCTGCGCAAGAAAAAATTCCAGGTCGACTACATCGGCTTGAGCCTGATCGCGCTCGGATTGGGCACCCTCGAAATCGTGCTCGACAAGGGGCAGGATGCCGATTGGTTCGGATCGCGGATGATCGTCTGTCTGAGCGTCGTGGCCGTGGTGTCGCTAGTCGCGGCAGTGGTTTGGGAATTGAAACACCCGCAGCCGATCGTGAATTTGCGATTGCTGAAAGAGCGAAACTTTCGCTTTTGCGCGCTGGTGCTGTTCTTTGCGTTTGGCGTTCTCTACGGCAGCACCGTGCTGTTGCCGGAATTGATGCAGCTTCTAATGGGCTATTCGGCCACGATGGCCGGCCTCGTGATGTCGCCGGCCGGGCTGTTCACGATGCTCGAAATGCCGCTGATCGGGTTTCTGTTGGGGCGACGCGTCGATGCCCGCTGGCTGATCATGTCGGGCCTGGCCATCGTCGGCTTCGCGGCCTATTGGATGTCGACCTTGAATCTCGAAGTCGGGCCATATCAATTGATCGTCCCGCGGATCGTGCAAACGCTGGGGGCCGGCATGCTCTGGGTGCCGGGAAACACCGCGGCGTATATGTACATCCCCCGCGATCAGACGAGCAACGCCTCGGGCCTGTTCAATTTGATTCGCAACGAGGGCTCGAGCATCGGCGTCTCGGTGGTGACCACGCTTCTGGTGCGCAACAGCCAGGCGCATCAGACGTTTTTGGCAGCGCACGTCAACCGCCTGAACCCGACCGCCACCGCGGCGCTGCACCATGCGACCGCGACCGTGCTTGCCCGCACCGGCGACCCGGTGTTATCGCAGAAGATGGGCTTGGCGATGATCTATTCGGAAGTGCAACGCCAAGCGATGGCCCTCTCCTATTTCGACATGTTCCGCCTGTTCTCGCTGGCCAGCTTCATCGTGATCCCCTTGGTGCTGCTGATGAAGCGCTCCGTAGCCGAAAAAGGTGCCACGGCGGCGCATTAGAAGCGGCAAAAGGGCTCCCGGCAGACAAAGTTCTCAGGCGCCATTTCGTGACGCGGAATGAACGCTCGACGCGGGAAACCGTTCCCGCCACCGTTTCATGCCTCGATCGCGGCCGTAAGGCCGCACCCAACGTAGCAGGCACACTCCGTGTGCCGTCTGCCCCGCTCTGTGCCCAACCCGCCGCGAAGCGCAGACGGCACACGGAGTGTGCCTACTACGTTGGCGCCTTCGGCCTCGGCGGCGTCGCATTGCCGGGAAATATCGCCGTCGAAATCAAAGCGGCGTAGCACGCGGCCGTCAGGCCGCATCCAACGTAGCAGGCACACTCCGTGTGCCGTCTGCCCCGCTCTGTGCCCAACCCACCGCGAAGCGCAGACGGCACACGGAGTGTGCCTGCTACGTTGGCGCCTTCGGCATCGGCGGCGTCGCATTGCCCGGAAATATCGCCGTCGAAATCAAAGCGGCGTAGCACGCGGCCGTAAGGCCGCACCCAACGTAGCAGGCACACTCCGTGTGCCGTCTGCCCCGCTCTGTGCCCAACCCGCCGCGAAGCGCAGACGGCACACGGAGTGTGCCTGCTACGTTGGCGCCTT
>DATAWG010000131.1 GCA_036267355.1 Pirellulales bacterium
ATCGCCGCCGACGGCCAACTGTGGGTCGGCAAATTCGCGGACGGTAGTGCCGGAGAAGACAAATCCTCCGGCGGCACATTGCGTTTTTCCTCCTGGGGCCGCTGGCCCGATTTCGAACGCTTGACCGACTTCCGCACGATCAGTTATTGGCCGGAAAATGAACGCCGCAGCCAATAAAGGTTCGCCGATGAATTCGGAAATCCAATCACGCCCGTCGCGCAAAAGATCGCTCGTTTCCACGACGCGAGAATTACCGCGCGGCTTAGACCGACTGCATCCGGTGCGGTTCGGGCTCCGCATGCGCCGGATCGCCGCGGTATTCGCTCGCCCCAGTGCGTTGATGGTCGTTCTGTTGGCGGCACATCTGTGCTCCCGACTTGCTTTGAATCGAACATCGGCATCCGCGGCGGCACACAACTATGAACGCACATACGCGGTGAGCATGTCGCTGCTGGCCGGCCGCGGATACCGGGATCTCGCCATCGATGATTCTCCGGGCGCCGCCCCGCTGCGCGATTTCTTTGGAATGCGGAGCCTTCGGATTAGTCGCGAGCAATTCGCGGCGTATCTCCGCGAAGCGCACGACCCGGCCAGCGATCCATGGTTTGGTCGCTACATGCCGTTGGCATCGACCCGGATTGCAGACGTTTGGGTTGCGACAATCCTTTGGCGAATTTTCGGCATCGATCGACAGGTGCTCACCACATTCTATGCCTTGTTTAGCGTCGCGACGTGCGGCGCCCTGTTTCTCATCGCGCGGCGGCTAAGCGGCAGCGGCTGGGCCGGGTTGGCGGCCGCCGCGCTGCTGACGATCTCGCCCATCGAGGGATTTTTGACCACTTGGTCGGTGCGCGACACCAGTCCGATGTGGTTCACCGCGGCATCAATGGCTTGGTTCGTGTGCGCGATGCAACGATCGCGGCGACCGGCGATAAATGGCGCCGCGTGCCTCGTGCTAGGCGGGCTGACGGTGCTCGGCATCGGCTGGCGCATCGACGCATTGATGCTCGCCCCGTTTTTGGGCGGGTGCATGGTTGTTCGACTGATTGCTGACCGAGTGGGGTGGCGGTGTTTTTTGATTTCGGCGGCGTGCTTCGCCTTGGGGGCCATCGGCATTCACGCGGGCATCGAAGCACTCGGCCCACCGCAAGCGCAAACGTCGAGCATCGGCTACCACATGGCCGTTTACAGCGATTTCCGCCGCTCGAAAATTCTCGGCGTCGAAAACAGCCGCCAAGTGATGTTCGACGATATGCAAACGCTCGACGATGCGCGCCAGATTTACCGGGCCGAAAATCCCGGCGCGGAGCCGCTCGCCTATCTTACGCCGGAATACTGCAAAATTTGCCGGCGCATGTTCTTCGAGCAACTGAGCTACAACCTTTATCACTGGATCGCAAGTTTTCCGAAGTTTTATTCGCAGGCCCTGGCCGGGCTCGATCGAGATTCGGTCATTGGTCAGCCTGGTTCCAAGCGGATTCAAACAGGTTTGCGCTCGCCGCTCCGGCAAGCGTTTCGCTGGGGAGACAAGCTCGGACATGCGATGCCCTATCTCTTCCTGATCGGCGCTTTTGCGACGATTCTGGCTGGCCGACAACGATTGGTCGCCGCGCTCGTGGCGCTCTTCAGCGTTTACTTTGTGGGCATCATGTTTCTTGTGCTGCCGGATCAAAAGCATATCGCCGCTTTGCTGGTGCCGTTATACATTTTCGCAGGGGCCGGGATTTGGGCTGTTTGCAGGCTCTTTGTGCGAAGCACTTGGCACGACCTGCGGCTGGCGGAGTTGAAAGCGCGAGTTTTCCGGGCATGCGCCGCGGTTTTCGTCGTAGCAGCAATTTGGGGATTGGGGTGCGTTTGGGCGCATGCACATTCCGTCGAACGCCGCGAAGAGTTATTAAGCGAGATTCGCGGCAGAGCCACGATGGGAACGGACTCCCCCGAGATGTTGCGCGGCGAACGGAATTTCGCCGCTCCACTGCGGTCAGATGGAACCGCGGAAGCGGCCGGATATTTGCTAACGATCTCGGCCGCTGCGCACCCGGGCGCGCTGACGTGCCGCCAAATTTATTTCCCCCACGACTGGGCGCACGTTTGGGGCCGCGAACTGATCACCTTTCACACGCTGATTCCAAACCGCGAGCAATCGTTCTTCGTTAGCTGCCTGGCTTGCACGAAGCTCGGCGACCCGCGGCCGCAACTCTGCTCAGTGGCCATCGACGGCGACGCGAAAATCCTACGATGCACCCGCGTCGATCTAAAGGATTGGAGCCACACGCAGGTGAGCACTCTGTTCTACGATGGACAGCGATCGCCGGGCAGCCCGGCAGAAATGCAAAGCCCAGCCGATTGGCTTGTGATTGATGCCCGACCGTTCGCCGATTGCTCGCCCGACAAACAGGAGAACGACCGCGACGGCATGACCGATCGATCGCTGGCGGTTGCGAAAGTGCGATCTGGGGGGCGACCGTTGCGTCAAATGATTGCCAGATCGGCCGACACCGGCGCGTGGAAGATCGCCATGAGCGACGGCTGGCGATTCAGCTTTGTCGAGATGAATTATTGGTCGCCTACCAAGAATTGGTTGCAACTCGAAACCGGCGATTTCAACGGCGATGGAATGACCGATTTCGTTGGCCAGGCACCCGACGGACAATGGTGGATTGCGCTCGCCAACGGAAAATACAACCCGTTTCACGAGGTCGATTCGCTGCCCACAAACGTTCGCTACGATTTCGTCGGCGTCGGCGATTTCAATGGCGACGGGCTCGACGACTTGATCCTGCGCTCCAGCGACGGCCATTGGACGCTCGCGCTTTCCACCGGCGACGGCTTTCGTTGCCGGCCGATCGATTCGCTGCCGGCCGCGGCAAAGCAAAACTCACTCATCGGCGACACTCGGGGACTGGCTCATTTGCCGATGCCCGGTGAGGAAAATGTGCCCGTCCCCTTCGCCACGGCGATGCCCGGTGAGGAAAGCGCGCCTGTCCCCTTCGCTACGGTGGCAAAAGAGAACTTGCTCATCGGCGACTTTCTCGGCAATGGACGAAAGCAACTC
>DATAWG010000132.1 GCA_036267355.1 Pirellulales bacterium
TTAATAGCCAAGGGCGGCTATCGCCACAAGATCACTTGCGACGGCCAGGAAAATAACAAAATTCCAGCGCCGCGCCTATCGCGCCATGCGCGTGCGGCAACCAATCCGGCCGACAGTGCCATTCGTTCCTGGCACCTTTTCCGTCCCTCAAAAACATCTTGGCCCGAGTGCTAAATCAACTGGTCAAATAGCGTGCCGAACAGTATTGCGCCTGTCCCCTTTTTATATCATTCCTCCCCTTTATATCATTCATCTTGCCCATTATATGCGCCTGTCCCCTTTATATCATCCTTTATATCATTTCGGAGGCCGGGAGCAATCTCGGCCTCTGAGTTTTTGCATTCGTCCAGCCAGAGCCACGGCAATGTGGCGAAGGATTCAGAGAACATGTGTTGCGGATCGTGGCGCTGCGCGAGGAGCCGGGTCGGTTCGTCGCCGAGTTCGAAGCGATCGAGTTGTGATTTTCTGATGCCCGCGGTGCATTTCGGTGTGCAGTCGGCGTCAATATTCATCTCAATTTCTCGAGCTATTTCGCCCGGTCGATCATTTCGGCCATACCATCGAGCATCGTAAGCCGCAATTTCTCGATCGACAATTCGGCGCTCCCCTTGGCAATACCCAGGCCGCGACCGTTTGGAACGTCCCAGCCGGCAAACATGTTCAAGCTGGATTGCGCGCCTTTCCAGGATAGATACGGTCGGCCATCGAGCCGGACCTCGATGCTCGCGTTGTTGCCGGCGATCCGAACAATTGCCTCCAGGTCGTAGGCGTGGTTGTCTTCAAGCGTGCCGGGCTTCTTCGTTGTCACATTGGGGTTTGACGAATCGCCGACCCCGTTTCCGTCGACTTGGTCCAGTCCAGCCGCTCCGCGGACGTGATGGTCGAATACGAGCATCGTGCGTCCTCGACCGACCGGCAATACGAACCCGACGGATTTATTCGGGCCACACTTGGACCGGGTGAAGCGAGCCGTGAGTCGATAGCTTCCTCGCGGTTCGACGGGAATCACGAGCCGGTCACGGGCCTCCTGAGCGGCCTTGGCGTCGGCGATGGCAGCGCCGATGAGCACCCCGTTCGCTACGTTCCAATCTCCCGCCACGCGGTGCAATTTCGGATCGATTACGGACAGCAAGTTGAGATCGCCGCCCGGGCGAAGAGCGGCTTGCAGAAGGCTTTCGCGGGAAGCGGAACGCGGTCCGCTTGCGGCGAGTTTTGCCGGCGGGTCGCGTTCGTTGTGCTTGCTGATCGCTAACGCGGGAATCGCCAGCTTGAGACGTTCCACGCAGGAATCCGACACGCTCGTGTCCTGCAATTGCAATGTCGTTAGCCGCGGCAGCCGTGCGTTTGTCACGCGCTCGCACACTTCGTCGTTCACTTTCGTTCCCGACAACGTTATCCTGGCAAGCCGTGGAAACTCCGCCAGTCGTTTCAGGGTGCCGGCCGTGGCTTGCGAGGCATTGAGCGTCAACTCTTCGAGTTCGCTCAGGTCGTTTAGTGAGGCCATGCCGAGCGCCGAGACGCTTGTTCCGGAAATGTTCAGCGCTTTCAGACCGGATAGTTTCGCGATCGACTCGACGCCTGCATCGTCCACAACCGTCCCGACCAGCGTCAAGCGGCGAAGTTCGGACGCTTCCGACCAAGCGACCAAATCGCGATTCGTCACGCCCGATCCTCGCAGCGTCAGCTCGGAGATGTTTTTCAAACAGACGGCCGGCTTCAAGTCCCAAGGATCCGATGATTGTTTTGGAAGCGAAATCGCAAGAATCCTAAAACCGCCGGCGGGCAAGTCGCTTTTTTGAAGAACGAGGCGTTCGGCCTGTTGCTTCAATGCGATCTTCAGAGTGCCGTGCCGCGCGAGCACCCAGGCCGCCATGAATCGCTGGGCATCCACGATTTCGACAACGGCCCGCTCCAGGGCATCGATTCGAATTCTGGGTTTGGTCACGAGGATATCGGTCGCGTCGGACGGCAAAGAAATCGCGTATTCTCCGGCATCCAAATCCGCCGCGGCTTCCTTGTCTACTTCCAGCGCACGGTCGGGGCGATCGCTGCGGCGGAGCGAAAGTTTGAGCTTGCGGCCGGTCTTGTTCACGACCGCAATTTGGCCCTGGTTTGAAGCGAGCAACTGACGATCGACGGCGATCTGATCCGCCAAGGGGGAGCCCTTGGGCGCCGATTTGGCCGCGGCCTCGAATACCGCCGCGATTTGCGCCGCCGCGGCATGGCGGCGGCTGAGACGATGAGCCAGGACATACAAACCGCCCGCGGGAAGATCTGCCGGAAGTTGTTGGAATGCGGCAACCCAGCTCTCCGTCGTGCCGATTCCTTTCCAGGCCAAGACCAACGGCAGGAGTTTACTGAATGAGATTGAGCCATCGACCATCATCCCTTTCACTCCTTCCTCACTTGATTGATAGACGACCTCTTCCTGTTCGGCGCGCCAATCGGAAGCGAATGCGCTGTCTTGAACGTACTGCATCCCCAATAGCGCCGTGGGAAGAACGAGCGAATCCGTTTGGGGAAGCGCGTCCGTCACTAGATCCCAAGCCAGCCGTCTTCCGCGCGGCGATTGCCAAGCCGCCCTTTGCAGGGCGTTCAGAGCCTGTGGGTCGCCGAGGAATGTGCGCGCTCCCAAGACGATCGGCGAGTCGCCAGCCGCGCTCGTGAACATACCGAGCACATGATCCGCGTCCTCGTCGCTCAGATCGCCAGACAAGGCGCCGAGCAACAATTCGTGAATCTCAGTGCTGCGATAATTTCCCGGATAGCGGAGCATGTCGGCGTGGCAGGCGGCAAAGCCCTCCTTCCATGCGGCGCGAGCAGCCTCTTCATCCCCTCGTGCATCGTAGCGCAAACCACGAATCAGCAGTAGCGCGCCGCGAACCGTGCTTCGCACCTCGTCGCTCGAAGAATACGTGTCGAGAACGTGCAGGGCATGCGCGATTTCCGCTTCGATGTCGGCCGACGAATGCCGTAATGCAATTCGCGTGCGAACTTTTTCGAGCAACAAAAAGGCATAGTCGCTCGCGTCCGGCTCCGGGGGATGGGCAAGTAGATCCTGTTGAATTTCGTCCAATGCTTGCTGCGATTTTCCCAATAACCGCAACACGCGATAATAGTGGCGTGTTCTCGGCGCCCGTTCGGAGGTGGACAGCAAGTAACGATGGTAATGTTCCAGGGCTTGTTCCGGTTTTCCGGAGAATTCGTAGGCCCGTCCGAGGAGCAATTCCGCCGTGCTCCCGAGGTTGTCCGTCGACAGGGCGCCGTTGTTGGAAAGCAGCCGCAACACTTTCTCTGTCTTTTCCACGCGCGCCAAGCGATTTGGATCGAATCGCAGAAGTTGGGTAGGATATAGGAAGCCCGACAAATAACGACTGGTCAGCAATTCACGGTCTTGGCCGCTAATCAGCGCCGCGAGCTGTTCCGTGGAGAATCGTGATTGAATGGAATCGAAGACTTCCGTCGCGTCCGTCTCGCGGTTCTGCTTGAGTCGTAACAACCAAAGCTGACATCCGGCCATGGCCGGCCACCGCTCGCCCGGCCGCCACCGCAACGATTCGAGAACGTCCGCTGCGTCGTCGAGGCGATTTCGGGCTAGCAAGCACAACGCCTGCTTGTAGCGCGCTTCGTCCCGCTGAGGACTCGATTCGCGGAGAGCTTCTTGGGAGTACGCCTGCAATGCCGAATCGAAATCGCCCCGGTCGTAGCGGGCGTCTGCGATTTCCAGCGGCGAAGCGCGGGGCGGAGCTTCTTTTTTCAGCACCGCCAAATAGCTCAGTCCAATGTCGCTTGGCCAGCGAACGGCGCAAATGCCCTTTTCGCCGATCAGCGGAAAGGGGTCGGATGCGCGGAGGGGGGCGAATCCGTCGACCTGGCCAATCAATTCGTCGTATTCGCGACGCAAGCGCAGCCGCAACGGTTTGGAGTGCAATTGATCCAATGGCATCGCGGTCTGCTGCAGGACTAAATTGCGCCGCCGAAGCATGATCACCGCGGTGCCGTGCAAGCCCCGTGCGGCGGTAAAGCTGATTGGCGATTTTAAGGCGACGCGCCCCGCAAGTTCATCCCGACCCCCTGAGGTGGCCGTGGGTTGCACCAGCAGTTCGTATCCCGCGTCTCCTTCGACTTGAAGCAACACCCCCAGACTCGTTGCCGCTTCCCAATTTGAGCTGAATTCGACGACCACCTCCGTTGCCTGCGAACTATCCGCCTTTAGCGCGATCATGGGCGATTCGCGCGTCGAGGAGTGATAAGCGAGCTCGCCGTGGTTCACGGTGACCGGAGTTGCCGCGAATCGCGATTGAGCGTTTGCAAACGGCGGCGCCAGTTCCCAATCAAGGTGCCAATCTCGAAAATGTTGCGTAAGGGCTTTGCTTAGATCAGCGGCCAAACCGGCGTCGCGGACCGTCAAAAGTTGGATCTCCGCAGAGATCTCCGTCCGGCGTTCGTCCGTGAGTCGCTCGGCGTCCAATTCACCCCGAATCATCGCCGCGGCGGCGGCCCATAAGGCCTTCCGATTCTCCACCGCGCGCGGGTGGTCGAGCGAGTCGATTTCATCGACCAGCTGTTCCTGCCCGCGCAGGGAATCTTCATTCAACCGCAGGTCCTTGAGCCGTGTTTCGAACAATCGCTCGAGCGTCGAAAGATGATCGACGCGCCTTGCTCTGAGGGCGACCGTGCTAAAGCCTGCCACGGCGACCAGCAACAGAAACAAAGAGCAGACCAAGGCGGCGGCCAGCGGATTTCGACGGCACCAGCGGATCGTCCGTTCGATATGGCCCGCCGGACGGGCCAGGATTGGCTTGCCATCCAAAAAGTGTCCCAAGTCCTCAGCCAATTTCGCCGCGCTCGCGTAGCGCCGTGAGGCATCCTTGCTCAGACACTTTAGTGCGATCGTTTCCAAGTCGCGGGGCACGGCCGGATTCAACATCCGTGGCGAAACGGGCTCCTGCGTCAAGACCTGTTGCAGCGTTTCGATCGGACTGCCAGCCTGAAACGGCGGACGGCCCGTGACGAGCGCGTATAACACCGCGCCGAGCGAATAAACGTCGGATAACCGACTGACGGCCACCAGCTTGCCAGACGCCTGTTCCGGCGGCATGTAGCTGGGCGTGCCCAAGATCTGCCCAGTGGCGGTCATGGCATCGTCGCCCGTCAATTGCTTGGCCAAACCAAAATCGGTAACGCGCGGATGGCCGGAAGCGTCGAGGAGAATATTTTGCGGTTTGAGATCACGATGGATGACGCCTCGTGAGTGGGCAAATTCCACCGCCGCGGCGACCTGCCGAACCAACTCGGCCGCCTCGCGCGCGGGCAACGGTCCGGCCCGAAGCTTGTGCATCAGGCTTTGGCCCTCGATGTATTCCATCGAGAAAAAATGCCGTCCAGCCTGCGTGCCGACCTCGAACACAGGCACGATGCCAGGGTGCAGCAGGCGACCCGCTGCGCGGGCTTCGGCGAAGAAGCGATCGACCTCTTCCTGGTGGGCAAATTCGGCGGAGCGGATCATCTTCAGCGCCACAGGCCGCTTCAGACTCGTCTGCCAAGCTTCATACACCACCCCCATTCCGCCCCTGGCGATGAACCGGCGAATCTCATAATCGCCAAACCGTTGACCGACAATCGCTTCTTCAACGATTGCGGCGCGCCTTTGCTTGATTGGATTGAGCGCGTTCGTACTGTCGACGGGCGCCTGGGACCATTTTTCAGTTTGACTGGCCTCGGACAACGCTTCCCGGATGCATTCCGCAAAGCTTGGAAACCGAGCGAGCAGTGACTCAGTCGAGATCTGTTCACCGCGACTCTTGCGATAAAAAAGCTCAAGCCGCAGCAGTTCTTCGAAAAAAAGGGCTTGTTGTGCTTCCGGCACGCGGGCCAAGAATTCTTCCAATAGGGGCGACCGCTTGGCGACCCACGCGGCCTCAAACGCATGGCACAGCCCCCTGAGCTCTGGGGTCAGAATGGATGCACCGTGCTGCTGGGATGCACCGTGCCGCTGGGATGCGTCGGCTTTTCCGTGCGCCATTGTCAGCCTCAGCTTCGCTGTGGGGGTGTCACAAAATCGCCACTGACGGCGTCGGAGTGAGCCGAAGAGCCGGCGTTCGTTATCCCCCCAAACCGAGGATCAATTTTCCCCACGTGTTGCGCCGGCGTCAACTATCGGCGAGGATCGCGACGCCGTCCGGCGGCTTAGGTGTCAGGCCTGCGAATTCTGCCAGAAAGGCGGCGAAGCGGCTCAAAGATGGCCGCGCAAGGGGAATTGGCCGTCGAGTTCGTAGCGCCGGATCTTGCGATCGAGCGTCGAACGTTCGATGCCGAGGATATTGGCCGTTTGGCTTTTGTTCCAACCGGTGGCTTGCAGGGTCGCCAGGATATGCCGCCGCTCGACCTCGTCGAGCGACATCGGTTCGAACGCTGCCGCGGCGGGCGGGGCCACATCCTGCGTGTCGCCGGCGGTCGAAAGCTTCGTGAGCATCAGGTCTTCGACATCGATCACGTCGCCACGAGTAAGCACGACCGCCCGCTCGACGACGTTTTTCAATTCGCGAACGTTGCCGGGCCAGCGGTAGGCCGTGATCTGCTCGGTGGCGGCGGGAGTGAACCCGCGCAGGCGGCGGCCCGTTTCGGCGTTGAACCGCTGCAGAAAATAATGGGCCAGGATCGGAATATCCTCCGGACGCTTTCGCAGGGCCGGGACCGTGATTTCCAGAACGTGCAGCCGGAAATACAGGTCGCGGCGGAAATGCCCTTCGGAAACGGCCCGCTCCAGATCGCGATTGGTGGCCGCGATCACGCGCACATCGACCTTGATGGCCGACGCCCCGCCGACGCGCTCGAATGGATGCCCTTCCAGCACCCGCAAGAACTTGGCTTGGATCGTGGGACTCATTTCGCCGATTTCGTCGAGCATCAGCGTGCCGCTGTCGGCCGCCTCGAATTTGCCGATTTTGCGCTCGGTGGCGCCGGTGAACGCCCCGCGCTCGTGGCCGAACAATTCGCTTTCCAGCAGGCTCTCGGTCAGCGCCGCGCAGTTCAGGCACACGAACGGTCCTTTGCGCCGCGGACTGGCGAAGTGGATCGCGCGGGCGACCAACTCTTTTCCTACGCCGCTTTCGCCGCGGATCAAGATCGTCGCCCGGCTCGGGGCCGCACGCGTCAGTTCGCGATTCACGCTGGCCATCGCCGGGCTGTTGCCGATGATTTCGCTTTCCGCGCCAAGCCGTTCGCGGAGCTGCAAATTCTCGTCGCGAATCTGGCTGAGATTTTCGGCCAGCTCCTGCCGCCGGGCCAAATTCTCGAGCGCCACGGCGACGGTGTCGGCCACGGCGAGCGTGAATTCCAAATCGTCGGGATCGGGATTGCGATCCGGATTCGTGGAATACAGGTGAATCAGGCCCGTCACTTTCGGGCCCTTTCGGATCGGAGCGCAGATCACGCTCGTGGCGTGGATTTCCCCCTTGCTGTCGCGGCTTCCGAGCGTGCTGTCGTCCAAGATGTTGCGAGCCAACACGGCTTCCCCTTCGCGGAGCACCGTGGCCGCCAAAAAGCTCGAAACGCGATGGTAGGGAAATTCTGAGTCGGTGCGCGAGGCGCTGATTTCAAGCTCGCGCTCTTCGAGTTGCTCGCCGGCCGGCCGCGGAAGCAGTAGCACGGCCCCGGCGTCGATCTGCGTCCCTTCGAATGCTCCGGCCAGCGCCAGCCGGCAGATCGAATTGATATCGGGCGCTTTGGCCAGCTCGAATGCCAGCCGGCATAACTGCGCCGCAGCCCGGCCCACCTTCGGAATCGTCGCCACTTCGTCGACGGTCGGTTCGAGAAAACGAGTTTGGCCGCGGCGATGCGTGATCGTCGTGGGTTCGTTGTCCGCAAGCACGCTGGTGGTGTCGTCGGTGGTCGCTCCGATTCCGCCAACGACCGGGCTGCGAATCGTCAGGTTCCTGAGCACGGCGCTGGAATCGGGAAACGCCTTGGCCAGATCGTGAACGAACGCCAATTGGCTCTGACCGATGCGCACCACGTCGCCGGGGTGCAAAATATAGTCGCCGTGAACGATCAATTCGCCGACCGCGGTGCCGTTGCGGCTTTCCAGATCGCGAAGAATCCAGTTCCCCTTGGAATGAAACACTTCGGCATGGGCCCGGCTGCAGCGTTCGTCTTTGACGACGATCTGGTTCGTGGGCGCCCGGCCGATCGTGGCCGCCTGTCCGGGAATGAGCCGGAACACGTCGGACCACTTCGTTCCTTCGCGGATGACGAGATACGCTACCATGTCGAGACTGGGCAGACTGCCGGGTGAAGAGCGCGATGAGCCTGCGCTGTGGGACACGCAGTCTCCACATTATCCCGCGGAGCCACCACTCCGCAAGCGAGCGGAAAAACCGGTAGCGCTCGGAAAGTGAGTTGATGGCTTGCGGCGCGGGCCTTCGTTCATGGGAAATCGTGGCACGCCGGCAAATAGGCACTGGCAAGCGCGCCGGCCACCAGGCCGAGAATCCTACTCGCGAGGATGGGCCATCGCTCGCTCGGGAAAGAAGCGCCAGTCTCTCTTCAAAACGTAGGCCGATAGGACAGCGCCAATGATCCCGGCCACAAACGACGCGACGTCACAGCAAAGCGCAATCGTCCATGCGTGCGACATTCCAGTTTTTGAACCGCCGCGTGGCATCTGCGGCTCAGCGGTGTTGGGCGTGCCCGGCATGAGGGGCATTCTAGTAGAGACGCAGGACGCCGATTTTTTGACGAACTCCGGGCTGGCGAAGCACAAAGCACCGTGGCCATATTTCATTGACGCCAAACGACTTGCGGTTACAATTGCGAGAAGCGAAAAACGCCGTTCACTCATCCAAAAAGTCGCTGAGTTAGCTGGTTTTTTAAAGTCTCAGCTCTTGCTTGCAGCGGAGTTGGTCGACACAGGATTTTTTCGGGGGAGCGCACCGCAGTGAAGCCAGTCCTCCAGGCGTTAGTTATTGCCGATCACGTTTACGAGGACAAATCAACCGGCAAGAAAGTCATTGCCGGCACATTCAACCAAATATTTTTTAATTCCCCTTTGGTGGCTGGGACGCCGCATCAGGCGGGCGCGGGAACTGGAACCCCAGTTCATAGTGGAAGGCAAGCCGGATCGCCGTACGCCTACATAAGCCTTACCGATATCCATACATCGGCACGCTTGCTACTTCGCTTTGTTTACCTGAGCGATAATCCGCCTACGGCAATATTTCAAACAGCAATCGAGGTCCGATCCCTCGACCCACTTCAAACGGTCGAGCTAACCGCGGCGCTGCCCGCGCTGCCGATCAATCGGGAGGGTGTTTACGCCTTTGAGATTCTATTCGAGGACGAATTGTTAGGGTCTTTTCGCATCGTATCAAAGGAGTTTCCAAGGCAGGGAGCATGAATCGATGAGCACCGTAGAACTGGAACGACGCGGGGACGAGATAGTTCGACTCTCGACATTAAGATGGGAGGATTTTGCACAAAAGACGGTTTTGGAGTGCAGAGTTCTTCTCTGTCCAGAGGAAATCGGCTATTCGATTCACGCCCTCGATCTTCCGGGAGTCGTGAGCCAAGGCAAGACCATAAAAGAGGCGATCGAAAACATCATTGATGCATTCGAAGGGTCTATTGCGTCTTACAAAGATTCTGGAATGTCGATTCCGTGGGGGCCGGTCGTGGTCGAATTCGCGCCCAAGGACTCTCGGGAGTTGCGGATCCTAGTGAATGCCTAAGCTTCCATGCGTTACAGCCGGCCAGGTACTCAAGGCGTTTGAGAAGGCCGGTTTCAGCATCGATAGAACCACCGGCAGTCACCACATAATGAAAAAGGCGGGTCATCGCTATAACCTGTCTGTGCCAAAACATGGTAGCGACAACTTAGCTACCGGAACGCTCCGGTCTCTTATCCGCGATTCCGGCCTAACCGTCGAGCAGTTCACGGCCAATCTCTAAAGCCGAGCGCGAACCTCCAGCCGGCTTGCGCGCTCAATTCTACGTGTGAGTTTCAAGGCCGCAATTCGATTTCATTCTTGCGCCGCCGGGCTGCCTCGCCGGAAGCTGCGGGCGTCTGGAACGCACAGGCGTCCGATAAACGCCCGTAGGTTGGGCTTCCGCCAGCTGTCTTTTGCCCTCCCTGCCCTTCCCGCCAAACTTGGCCAATTATTCGTTGACCGTTCTTCCGAGGCGGAGCTAAAATAGTTCCATCGCGCCGGCTGTCCGGAACAACCGACGAGGTCTTCCCTTCTGCGCTGTAATTCTAAGGCGGACGTTCGTCCACAGGCTCGAGCGGGTGATTGGCCGATGAGTTCCAACCCCTCCAGCCAGACACGAATTCAAGCGCAAGCGGGCAACATGCCCCAGCGGCCTGGATCGACTCCCCACGGAGCGATCGTTCTTACCAGCGGCGGTTCGACGACGCCGATCGACGACCAACCGACGGTGATTTCCAAAGATGTGCCTCTCGGGCCGCCGCTGGCGATCACGAATCTCGCGCCCGCCGAAATGGGGCGTTTGCTTTTGGGCCAACGGCTCGGCCATTACGATCTGCTCGAGTTCGTCGGCGGCGGCGGAATGGGGGCGGTGTTCAAGGCCCACGATTCGATGCTCGACCGTGTCGTGGCCGTCAAAGTTCTCTCCAAGGTTCAGTCCGACGATGAAGAGACGCTTCGCCGATTCAAGAATGAAGCCCAGTCGGCGGCTCGGCTCGACCACGACAATATCGGCCGCGTGCATTACGTCGGCGAAGATCGCGGCTGGCACTACATCGTTTTCGAGTATATCGAAGGGGTGAATCTGCGCGATCTGGTGGTGCGCGATGGGCCGTTGCCGCTTGCCCAGGCCGTCAGCTATACGCTTCAAATTGGCGACGCGCTGGCCCATGCCAGCCAGCGCGACGTGGTGCATCGGGATATCAAACCCTCGAATGTGCTGATCACGCCCGAAGGACGGGCAAAACTGGTCGATATGGGCCTCGCCCGGTTGCACCAGGTGGCTCAGCCCGATCAAGATCTGACGGCCAGCGGGGTGACGCTCGGAACCTTCGACTACATCTCGCCCGAGCAGGCCCGCGATCCGCGCAATGCCGACGTCCGCAGCGATCTCTATTCGCTCGGCTGCACGCTTTATTTCGCGCTCACGGGCCGGCCGCCATTTCCGGAAGGCACCGTGTTGCAAAAGCTGTTGCAACACCAGGGGGACGAGCCGGTCGACGCTCGCCAATTTCGCGCGGATTTGCCCGACGAATTGGTGCGGGTCTTGAAGAAGCTGCTCGCAAAGTCGCCGCAGAATCGCTACCAGCGGCCGGATGAATTGGTGGCCGATTTGCTGACGATCGCCGCGCGATATGGGCTCGAGGTGCCGCCGCCGTCCGCGGCCCAGCGGTTTGCCGGTGTGCCGGTCGAATCGCCGCGATGGGTTCGACACTTGCCGTGGCTGGTGCCCTTGGGAGTTTTGGCGGCAGTGGTGATTTGGTTCGCCGTGTTCGGATCGAGCCGGGACGACAGTTCCGGTCCGCCGCCGATTCGGCATACCGCGCTTCGCGAGGAACCGGCCGCACCGGCAACCCAATCGCCCGAAGCATCAAACGGAGCTGCGACCGGAGCGCAGTCTGGAAGTCCGGCAACGGCATCTTCCACCGGCCCCGATTCATCGCCAATCGCTCAACCCGCCAAGACGAATGCCGCCGGCGCAGCCAGCGGTTCGGCGAAGAACACGCTTGCGTCGGACAAAACGGCGCCGCCGTTGTCCGCGGCGGCATCGGGATCTGCAAATCCCGACGCAAAATCTTCGGCCGGCGCCGGGCCGACGCTCCCCGAGCTTTCGAAAATGCCCGCGGTCGTCGGCGATTGGATCAGCGGAGTTCGCAGCCGATTGAAAACTCTACTGGCAGCAGAACCGGCGCCGGCAGGCCCATCGCAGCCGGATAGTTCGACGACGGCGCCGTTGCCGTCCGCTTCGACGACACAAGCCGTCGGAGCGAATTCGAAATCTTTGCCATCCGACGGCAACCCGACGCCAATCGATTCGGACAATCGCTCTTCGATAGCGACTTCGACCGCGAATCCCTCGGGGCCGGCCGCGACAATCGTTTCGACGCCGACCGCCGAGCGGAAGGGCCTGCTTGTCGTCGATCCGGCGATGCGAGCCCCGCGAGCGCATGGCGCGTATGCGACGTTGGCCGACGCCTGCCGTGCGGCCCGCAATGGCGATGTGATCGAGCTCCGCGCGAACGGCCCGTTGCACGAACCCCCCATCGACTTGGTCGGCTTGCGATTGACGATCCGTGCCGGCGAAGGATTTTCGCCGGTGCTTTATTTTCAACCGCAAAATGCCGATCCGCTGCGCGATTCGCACAGCATGTTGACTCTGGCCGGCAGCCAAGTGTCGCTCGTCGGCCTGCAATTGGAATTCGACGTGCCGCACGACGCGGTTGCCGAAAGTTGGTCGCTCGCCGAAATTCGGCCCGGCGAATCGTTGCGGCTCGATGGTTGCGCCGTGACGGTGAAAGATAGCGTCGAGTCGGCCGGTGCATTGCATCCCGATCTAGCGATGTTCGACATTCGAGCCGTGCCCGGCCCGGGCGTCATGTCGACGGACGACGATGCTCCCGCGATGCGGCCGCCCGCTTCTTTGCAGTTAAAGAATTGCATCCTGCGCGGCAAGGCGACCGTGGTGCGCAGCAATGAATTGCAGCCGGTGCAAATCGTGTGGGACAACGGCCTGCTGGCCACGAGCGAGCGCCTGCTTTCCGCATCGGGCGGCTCGAGCGACCCCAAGCCGCAAGGCGAAACGCAAATCGAGCTGCACCACGTGACGGCACTGATGCGCGGCGGCCTATGCCGTCTGACGAATACGCAAGACGCTCCGCAGCAATTGCCGCTCGACATCACGGCCACCGATTGTATTTTCCTCTGCGATCCGTCGGCCGCGCTCATCGAGCAATCGGGCATCGATCCGACCGACGATTTCCGGCGGCGGATCGTGTGGAACGGCGAGCGGAATTTCTACGAGGGCTTTTCGACGTTCTGGCGAATCAACGGCGCCGGCGCGGAAACCCCGGCCCAATCGACGCTGCACGATTGGCAGACCTATTGGGGCTCGCGCGAAAGCCAGCCCAGCGTGGGCAAAGTGGTATGGCAACGGTTGCCGGCGGCATCGAGCGCGATGAGCGCCGTTGCTCCCTCCGACTTCGCATTGCATGCCGGCAGCAATCCGGCGCAATCCGCCGCCGCCGATGGCAGCGACGCGGGAATGCACATCGCCCTTTTGCCGCGAATCGGGGCTCCACAAGTCGCGCCCCATAACT
This sequence comes from Pirellulales bacterium, assembly GCA_036267355.1. Classification (NCBI taxonomy): domain Bacteria; kingdom Pseudomonadati; phylum Planctomycetota; class Planctomycetia; order Pirellulales; species Pirellulales bacterium. Next base: position 13,301 of record DATAWG010000132.1, read on the forward strand.
CGGCGGTCGAGCCATCCGGCATTAAAACCGTTGATCCGCAGCGATAGTCGCGACCGAGCGGTTTGGGCGTCATGCGCTCGGCGGTGCTGCGTCAATCCGCCAAACGACCAGCACACGAGCCGTCTTATCCGGTTCCGAAACGCGGTAAATCGCACAAAGCGGCGGTACAATCAAAATTCGGCGACCAGCCGCTCGAGACTCTCCGCTGTCGCTTGGGATTGAGCGGAGGGTGACCTCGACTTGGTCGGCGGATCGGCTCAACGCTGCACGCTCGTCTGCTTGGAGCCAGAGGTCCGTCAGCTTCCGCTCAACGGCCGGCGACCAAGTTACAGTTTACGGCATTTACCGACCCTCCAGGTCGGCCATGATTTCTGCGAGGCTCCGCCCTCCTCCCTCGCGCTCGATTCTGTCCAACTCGGCATCGCTGACCGGGACTAGCACGCCATCGTAGAGCGATCGCGGTGCGGCCGGCGTGAAATACCCCAGGAAATGGCCAGCTTCATCGAACAGCTCGACCGGTTGGGCGACGCCACCAAACTTAATCGAATTGGCTTGATCGATCACGATACCGATTCATGGGTTGGTTCTCGTAAACATGTTACCGGCGTCTCACATTTACATTAGTATCCCCAGCATGATTTTGCACGCATACATGCCGACGACAATCACCAGCGGAACGACCAGCGTGGCCACGGCCTCGGGAATGCGCTGCAACGTCGTAAAGCCGCTGTAAAGAATCAGAATTGTCGTGGTCACGGCAAACACGAAGATCACGAAAACAACCTCGGCATTGGCAACCGTTAGAATCCGGCTCGCCAGGAAAAAAATGGTCGCGGGCACAAGCGATGCGCCGGCGACAAACATGTCGCTGAAAATGCTCCCCTCGCCCTTGAGCGATGCCCGCACCGCCGCGAAGCCGCCGACTGCGGCTCCAAAAGGAATCAATCCGATGACCATTAGTTTGATGGCGGCAACGATCCACGATCCAAAGTTTCCGTGAACTGAATTAAACGACGACATTAGTGTTTGGCCCGCAAACGCCATCGACAAATCGAAAATAATCGCGAACACGATTCCGACTTGCATCGCTCGGGTCGGCCCGAGATTTTCATAGGCCACGCGGAGTCCGCCCACCGGATTTTTCGCCATCACTTTGAACGCTTTGAGGGCGTCGGTTCCGGCAGCCACGGCGACTTGCTTCGCTTGCCGGGCAAAGACCTCCGCTTGGGTGGCGTCGTCGATCGGTTCCGATTTGTGCGCCTGCTCGGCGGCCGCAATTGCCGGATGGGCGACGACCGGCGCTGGGGCCGGCTCGCTCATCCGAAATTCATGCGCGGAATCTTCCGATGGCACGACCATTGCCGGCGCTGCCGAGATCGGGCGCACTTGTGCAGGCGCGGTCGCAGCGGCCGACGAGGGAATCAATCCCTTGAAACGGCCGGCGGGAAGCCATTCTGCCATGCCTTCCTTCCAAACAAGATCGTTGGCCGTGACTTGACCGGTGGCGGCGAGCTGCCGCAATTGCTCGACCGAAACGGGCCCAAAACTCTGCCCATCCCGACTGTAATGGTATTCGGCGCCCATCGTCCAAACCCCTGATCCTCAACGAGAAATACGAATCGGAAACCGCGTCCGCCCGGCGAATCGAGCCACGTGCCGATATTGCATCGGCCGCGGATAGAGTTGTGCATCGATCGTAATCATACCGCATGGTTTACGAACAAAATGCAAGGGGGCACAGAGGGGACGCACGCCGATGCCAATTCGCGCACGTGCGCACGGCTCTTTTCCTTCAATCCTCCGCTTTGCCCATGCTTGCTCGTGGTCGAAAGGCTTGAACAGGCTGATGGCACGCGTTTCAAGTGGCCGACGGCATACGGAGTATGCCTGCTACGTTGGGTGCGGTTCGGCGGATGAACAGGTCCAGCAGCGGGCGGGGCCTAGTGCAGTGAAACGGTGCGCGTTTTGGAATCGCCTTCGATGTTGATCTTGTCTTCGCGCGCCAGCCAGCCGAGTGCTTGCATCGTAAGATCCCGCGGCCCGTCGATCTCTTTCACCAGCTTGGCGATGCTCAGGGGCCCTTTGCGCTCGAGCAGATGCCAAACCTCACCAGCGACCTGACCAATTTGCGAGACGCCGCAAAACGTGTCCGTTGCCATGAAATCGACCTCCTTAGTTGAACGTTGGCAAGCTCCCTTTTGCCCCAACAGGACGCTGCAATTATAGGCGAGTTGCTGCTGCTGGCTAGGCATTGGCCGGCCATCATTTAATGATTGCGTTGCCATCGCTGGCCAGCGTTCGAGGCTTCGAAAGCGGGCGGTCGAACCGCGATCGGGTGTGTTTCCGATGCGCAGGCAAGATAGGAAGCTATTCTCGGCGGATTGAAATTCTTACAAGACCAATTGGTAAATTGGAGAAATCGCCCAGCGGCCGAAGCTATGCGATTTGCGATTTTCTCCGGGGAAGTCGCATTCTTTCAAGAATTGAAATCGAAATGCCGACTTTGGCACACTCTGTGCTCTAGCGGTGTCTCGACTTCATCCGCGACCCAGTTGGCCCTCATGACCGCCCGCAACGTCTTGAGGGCCAAACCGAACAGATCGCATGCAGTTACCGTGAACCTTAATTGTCGCGTCGCCGCAGTATGGCGACCTTTGCCCACCACGGGAGCGCAAGTTTTTCACGGTTCGAGGGCTCGGTCGGCTCCCGCAGAGCCGGCCGAGCCCTTTTTGTTTGTGGGGATCGGTCATATTTTGGGCGGCGGTGTGAGAGGTGAACGGCAGGGCTCGAGCCGCCGGTCGAATGCGGCGCGGCGGCTGAAAACCGGCAGCGAGCGGGTTGCCGCCTACGAACGGTGGCGCCCGTCGATTCTGCGTGGGAGGAGCCAGCAGCCGCCGTCGGCATTGCCCGGTTACATGCCAGCGGCGCGGCGAATTTCCAGCGGGATCGGTTGTCCGGCTTTCTCAGCTTGCACGAGGTGCGACCGGGCCTTGCCGGCCTGGCCATCGGAAAGCAAGATCAGCGCTAGATTGTAATTGCACTGCGGGTTGTCGGAGATCGCCAGCGCTGCTTCGAACGCGGCCTTCGCTTCCGCGATCCGCCCGCGGCTGAGCAAGGCGGCACCCAGATTGCCCTGGCACTCGGCCGACTTGGGATTCAACGCCGCCGATCGCCGATAGCTCTGTTCGGCCTGTTCGACGCGACCGGTGAGGAAGAAGACATTTCCCAATTGCATGTGGGCCGCGGCCGAATTCGGACTCGCACGCAATGCTCGTTCGAGCGCGCGCTGGGCCACGTCGAAATGCCCAAGCTGCACGTTGACCAAGCCCAACTGGAAGTTCGCGTCGGCCGAATCGGGGTCCAAGTCGACGGCCTGACGGGCGGCGGCGTCGGCCGCCGGAAAATCGCGTATCGCCACATCCGACCGCGCGAGCAATAGCTCGACCTCGGCCGATCCGGGGCGAACGTGGGCGAGTCGAGTCGCCGCGGACAGTGCGACGGACCCATTCCCCTGGCCTAAGCAGAAGTAGCATTTCCGCAGCAGCATTTCCGGAGCATCCGGCGTCCAAACGGCCGCGGCCGCAAGCCAAGCACCCTGCTCAGGCGCGCTTGGCGGCGGTCCCCATCGTTCGCAGCAAAACAGCGCGGCGACGAGCAGTGCCATCCCGCACCACTTTCCGGCATGCACTAGTCCGGGCATCGACGTCATTCTCGGCGATCCGCCTTCGATGCCGAGGTTTTGCCGCGTGCCCGACTCGCTTACCTTCCAGATGAACCCGTCGAAATAGAAATGCAGCGCGGTCGAAGTCAGCAGCAGCGTCACCAACCAGGTCTTTACCAGCGAAGGCTCCAAGCCGCTGCTAAACAACTTGATCGATCCGAACGCGGCAATCGCGCCGCAATACATCGCCAGCGGCAGCCATCCGTCGGCAAACAAGAACCGAGTCGGCCCCAGCCGGGCGCTGTCGCGCCGGTTCAGGCGCCGGTTGTAACTCCAGGCGATCGCGTAGTATTGCAAAGCGTGGAAGATCTCGAACATCGCCACGCCGATGAGCAAATTCGTGCCGATCGATCCGCAGGCCCAGTAGAGCCAGCCGGTGGCAATGAGCAGGCCCAGCTTGATCCAACTCGGTCCATGCTTTCGCGCATGGAACACCGCATGAACGGCGTAGGCCCCGAGCAAACCAAGAATGCCGGCGGCAACCACCGAACGCACCAGCGACGGCGCTACCGCGCCCACCAGCGGAAGCCGAACGCGCTCCATCGCTTCGAGAATCATGAACAGCCGCGTTTGGCTGAACAGCACTCCGGCCAAGAAGACGGCCGTGCAGGCGGCGAAATCGAATCGAGCGCTCAGCCGATCGCGCACGCCGCGTTTCAAATCATAGATTCGCATCAGGCCGTAGGTCTGCATCATTACGTGCCAAGTGGCCCAGACGAGCAAAACCAATTCCAGCCCGTGCAGTTGTTCGCGAGCCGCGGTCAGCGCTACGCCAAGGATCAACGGCGGCGCCAAAAGAAATCGCCAGCGGAAGCGGCGGAACAATTCTCGATCGCCGTAGGCTCGCAAGAACCCCGGCAGATGATGGCCAATCGAGGCGAACGCGGCGACTGCCAGAAAGATCGCTTCGGGCGAAAATCGCTTCGCCGCCAAAGCAATCGCCGGCACGATCAGCATCGGGCTGGCTACCAGCAGCGCGGCATCCGCGACCGGAGAAATAATCCAAGCGGTCGGTTGCCAGCGAAAAAGCAGATTGTCTTCCGACAAACGAAGCTCACCAGACAAGAAATCGAGCCTTGCCGAGAACCGGCGACGACGGGCTCATCGCGAACCGTGGAATCCAATTCTGCCCGCTTCAATCGCGCACCGACGTTGTCCGGCAAACAAGCTGCCGATGGCGACGGCGAACGATGCGAGCCTCGCTGCGGACTCGATTCGCGAACTGCCGTCAAGCAGGGTCACCGCGCGGCGCCCTGTTCCCCGTTCTTTTGTGTCTGAGGCTGCTGGCTGCTCGCCGAGCGGCGGCGCGGCTTCGCAGCGCTCTTGACCGGCGCCGTGTTCAATTTCCGGAGATCGGAAAGCTCTTTGCTATAGCGCTGCCGCAAAGGGCTGGTCTCCGGCAACGCATCGATTAACTCGTCGGCCTTCGCGCAAGCGGCCTGGTTGTAGGTCGATTCGACGAACAGCTTCCGCCACTGAACCGAGAACTCACGTTCCGATAGCATGATCAGAGCCTCACTTTCTTTACGGCTTCTTCTTACTCGACTCGACGTGATACATGCATTGCGGATGCGATCCAGTCGCCGAGTAGACGGTCTTGCCGCAGATCGGGCAATGCGGCCGGACGACGAGCGCTAGTAGCGGAGCTGGCTTTCGATGCGTATCTCGTCGCTCGCTCATCGCCATGCCACTCACCGCCATGCTTTCGAACAGCCGCGATGCATCGAGCGAGAGAGGTGGCCGACGCCGGCCCTAACTCGGGGGTCGAAGCTGTCTTAACGCCGCCATTGCACCCATACATCCGCGTAGTCGGTCGCCGCGCGAATCCCCGCCAGAAGATCATCGCGGGTGCCTTCAGTCTGGCGATCGCCGTCGCGGACGAAAATCGTCTTATCGCCCGCCAGGATTTCCAGTGAATCCAAGTTGTTTTGTCGGCCAAACTTTTCTTGAATGGCCTTCTTGACGGCGATCGCGGCGTAGTCGATATCGCGCGCCAAGTTCCCTTCCGTTGCCATACGCTACTCCTCCGCGCCGACGAGCGGTCGCCGGATTTCATACCGAGTCATGCGATTCACTTTTTGCGGCAATTCCTTGACCATGCAATCGGCGCGACACGCGGCGATGCTTGCGCCGTAGGGCACCCAAGCGCCTTGGTCGAAGTAGAATGTGTTCTTCGATTCGTCTTCGAGCACCACCACCGCCTTGCCGTATTGGATCGGTGCGGTTTTCACCCATGGCGCGGGCCGTTCCACCGCCGCGGCCGTCTCGGCCACGCGACGCGCCGGACGCCCCGATCGATGCTGCTGTTGCTTGCCGCGACGTCGTTGAGCCATCGACACTCCGTTTGCTGGACCGAAGGGGGGTGAAGAATTGTCGAGCAAGTGCTCGCGTTGCCGGTGTCGAGCCACGAGCCACTACCCTGAGCCACGTGGATCATGGCTTGTGATTCGTGGCTCGGATACAAGGCAGTCGCGCACCAAGGGGCCGAGTGCCGAACCGCGCCGACGACTACCGACGGCCATAGCCGCCGCGCCCGCCACCGCCGCCGCCACGCGGACGATCTTCGCGCGGCCGCGCTTCATTCACGGCCAGCGGACGCCCGTTGTGGTCTTTTTCGTTCAGGGCCGAAATCGCCGAACGGGCCGCATTGTCGTCGGCCATTTCGACGAATCCAAAACCCTTGCTCCGGCCGGTTTCCCGATCCTGGATCACTTGCGCGCTGCGAACGACGCCGAACTGGGCAAACAATTGTTCGAGATCCGCGTCCGACATTTCATACGTAAGATTGCCAACGTACAACTTCTTTCCCATACCACGACTCCACACAGAATGGGGGGCAACCAGAAAGGTCCGGGTCGCTTCGGAGCGGCCCGATGTGGAGGCCAGCCAAGGGGCATGGCACAAGAAGAAACACGGGGCAGAAGAGCACCGCCAATTCAAGTCGTCACGCCGATAACACCATTCTACACAATCCCTGCCGCCGCGATAGGGGAAACGCGGCGATCGCCATGCTGCCGTCGATTGCCGGCATCCGGGATCCCCGCGTTCGTCGTGCGTTGCGCCGGTTTAGCCGCTTCGTGCGCCTCGTCGGTTTCGCCTTCGAGCCAAATCCATGCGGCAGCGCGATTTCGCCGACACCGTCTTTCTCCGCGCCCAGCGGCGCCCCGACGGAACGCGAACATTCCGCATCTCTCAGGGGCGAGCCCCTCGAGAGGAGCTTTGGCGTTGAGTTATACGATGAGATGTTTGCCGATCAACTCGAGCGCGGGAGGTAAATTTTAGGCCACCATTTCCGTTCGAGGGCGCCACGCCCACGGCCCTGCATGCGCGTGCAAGCGGTTCACATGCCGACACGCAACGCCGCGGGTATCGCGCCCATTTCCAACGAATCCGGCCAAACCCGGCCTTATTCAGCTACGGTGCCGGGGCTATGGCGTTTTCCGCTCAGTGGTTACGATAAGGGAGACGGCAGGCAGCGACCATAAGCCGAATCCAAACCCCGCAGGCATTGCGCTTTTTCCCATGGCAGGTCATTCCCATTGGGCGAATATCGCCCGCAAGAAGTCGTCGGTCGATAACAAACGCGGCAAGCTTTGGAGCAAGTTGGCCAAGGGGATCATCGTCGCCGCAAAAACAGGCGGCGGCGACCCGGCCATGAACCTCCGGCTCCGCTACGCCATCGACGCCGCCCGGGCCGTCAGCATGCCGAACGATAATATCGCCCGGGCCATCAAAACCGGAACCGGCGAACTGGCCGGCGGCAATCTCGAAGGAATGTTCTACGAAGGCTATGGCGCGGGGGGCGTCGCCGTGCTGTGCGAAATTCTCACCGACAACCGCAACCGCACCGCTCCGGAAATTCGCAAGATCTTCGAAATGTGCGACGGAAAACTCGGGGCCACCGGCTGCGTGGCCTGGATGTTCGAACGCAAGGGCCTGCTGTTGATTCCGGCCGACAAGGTGGAAGAAGAACGGCTATTGGAAATCGCGCTCGAGGCCGGGGCCGACGATGTGCGCCGCGACGGCAACAAATTCGAAGTCACGTGCGATCCGCAAGTGTTCCAACCCGTATGCGACGCTCTTGCCGCGTCCGGCATCGAAGCCGAATCGAAAGAGATCACCCGCATCCCGACCACCACGGTCGACCTCGACGATCCCGAAACTGCCCGCAAGGTGCTGAACCTGATGGAGCGGCTCGACAATCACGACGATGTGCAAAGCGTGTCGGCGAATTTCAGCATCCCCGACGAAGCGATGGCCCAGATCGCGCAAGGGTAGGTTTGCGTTTGGATTGGATGCCGCTTCGATGCCATGTTAGCGGCAGGGCGCTAGCCGCCGTTCGAATTCGATGCTGCGGCTCAAAAGAACCGGCGGCTAGCGCCTTGCCGCTCACGGCACGCACATCCCCGCGAGAATAATTCCCCATGCCTTGGATCGCAGAACGTGCGGAAGAAATCGGCTGGAATCGGCTCGAGCATTTGATGCACGAAACCGTCACCCAGGCGCGGCATCGCATTTGCGCCCATCCCAAGCGCGTGCTGCTGCTTCCGCCGGATATCACGCGGATGCATTCCGGCGCCGGCCGGATCACCGAAATACTCTACAACCTGTTCCGCGAACAAGACGACGCCGAAGTCCACGTTATCCCCACGCTCGGCCAACATGCCTACCACACGGCCGACGAGAATCGCCGCATGTTCGGCTCGATTCCGAATTCCCACATCCATCATCATGATTGGCGCGGCGGCTGTGTCGCGGTCGGCGAGATACCGGGCCGGTTCGTCGATCATGCAAGCGACGGTCATGCCGATTGGTCGATCCCCATCGAGCTGAACCGCATGCTCGTCGAGCATCAATGGGACTTGGTCATCAACGTCGGCCACGTCGTGCCGCACGAAGTGCTCGGCTTCGCCAACCACAATAAGAACTATTTCATCGGCCTGGGGGGCAAGGAAACGATCTGCAAATCGCACATGATGGCCGCGGCCTGCGGCATCGAAAACAATCTCGGCAACCTCATCACGCCGCTCCGCGCTTGCTTCAATCGGGCCGAGGATGAATTCCTTTCCCGGCTGCCAGATCTATATGTGCAGGTCGTGCTGAATCGCAATGCCCACGGGCATTTGGTTCACACGGGCCTGTATGTGGGCGACGATTTGGAAACCTACTTGGCCGCGGCCCGGCATTCGCGCGAGGCGAATGTCACCGTACTCGAAGAGCCGATCGAGCGGATCGTGTGCGTGATGCAAGGCGACGAGTTTTTCAGCACCTGGGTGGCCAACAAAGCCATCTATCGCACGCGAATGGCGATTGCCGACGGCGGCGAGTTGATCATCATCGCCCCGGGCCTGAAGCGCTTCGGCGAGCAACCGGAGGTCGACATGCTCATTCGCAAATATGGCTACGTCGGCACGGAGCGCGTGATGGCGCAGTATCGCGAAAATGCCGACATGCAAGATTTGGCCCACGCCACGGCCCACCTGATCCACGGCTCGACCGAAGGTCGCTTCACCGTCACCTACGCCCCCGGCGATCTAACGAAGGAAGACATTGAATCCGTGAACTACAAGTACGCCGACATCGGCGAAGTGGTCAAGCGCTACCAGCCGCAACATCGTCAAGAAGGCTGGAACCTGACCGGCGACGGCGAGCGATTCTTCTACATCCCCACACCCTCGGCCGGCCTGTGGGCGATGCGCAAAAAACTCTTCGACAGGCCCGGCGGATTCGGAGACGGATGATTCGGTGGCGGAAACGCCGCACTTGATGCGGCATTCTAAAACGGCGCCCAGTTCTCCTCTCCTCTTCGCGGGAGAGGGATTACGGATGAGCGGGCAATCGCCGGTGTGCCACTGGCCAGCGCAGTCGGCCAGTGCGAGCGCCGCTTGAGCTCGCACATAAAGGAAACATGGAACGTCCAGCGGCGTGCGTCCCTCGCTAACGCTTCGGGCTACAATGCGTTCGCCGGGGATTCGTACCTCAAAGCCTCGCAGTCTCAAAGTCTCACAGCCTCCAAAGCGTCGTTGCACTGGGTTGCCATTCGCATAAAGCCGTCTTAATCCACACTGTGAATGCGTCACGAAAAGTTTTGCT
>DATAWG010000133.1 GCA_036267355.1 Pirellulales bacterium
GGCGGTTAACATCCAAACTGCGATAAAAGCGATGGCAAAGATTGGGACAGATGACTTCAAAATCGCTCCTTCCAAAACGTGCCTGGCGCAAGCGACAGAGCGCGTCTGGATACCGGGTCGGATCATAGTGGCGGACCTCAATGCGGCGAGACCGATGAGCCAGGAACAGCGTCAACTCGCCGCGTCTGTATTTGAGCGAGAGTGTCGTTGACGATTTTGAACATCGCGTTAAAAGCGTGCGGGGAGTGCTGTCCCCCCGTCGCCAGCCGGATTATTGGGTCGCGCGTGAACGGCATAAACTCGGCTCGTTCGTCGGCAATGCGCCAATCCTTGCGCGGTCCAGTCCTCGCTAAAAGCAGTAGCATCTTATCGCCTCGGCTAATTTTCGAAACTCGGTCATCCAATATGAAGAATAGCGACCGAAAATTGGCGTCGAAGAAAAGCTCATGCGTCTTCGCGGCGTCGTATTCGCCTGACAAAGTTCCAAGAATCTCGAACGCATAACGCTGGCGGTCGGATGTGCTCGAAGGTACGACCTCGCTCGCCTCTGCGTAAACCACGCTATGCTGTCGCCAGAATTTGGGGCTTCTACCTGCGATGGGTCGCGGCTTTTGACGCAACTCCTGAACAGACGCCAGTGTGCCTCGCACTGGAGCATCCGAGAGCCGGTTGACGATCCTGAACGGTTCGATCGCTGGCTCGGCCTCCCTCCAGTCAAACTGCACGACGTACTCATGATTCTTGGAGGGCTTCGCTGCTAGTATGTCAGTGCTGAACAGTGCCACAAGAACCTTATCCCGAGGTTTCGCCGCGACACGGCGGGCGCAATTTACCTTTAGGATGGGCACCGCGCCCGCGTCGTACCCGCCAGAAAGCGTGCCAAGGACATGAAGAACAATCGTTCCCGAGCCGGAATCGCCGGATTTGGTCCATTCATGCGACACCTCGGCGTAAATTATGCAATTCCATGTCCAGAAGCTGTCCGAGTCAATCCTGCCATTCACCAAAGACGGTATTGCGTGCGCTGGACCTCCGGAAACGAGCGCGGCAACCAGTGCCGCGCCCGACAACAAGGCCGCGCGAATACGAATGCTTGTATCATTTCGCATGACGACGCTCCAAAAAGCACCAATCAAGCAGCCATCGGCGGCGGCAAGTTGAAGGCGTGATGGCGAAGCTGGTGGCTAGAAAGTCGGGAACCACGTCGCTTTCTCGCCGACCACGTTCGCGACCGGAAGGTTCGGATTGATCTCAACGCCACTTGTCAATGGTTCCCACGATGCCGGTAGGATCATTCCGGCCACCGACGCGTTGGTGTAGTTGAAATCCGCCGCAAATGTGCCCGGCAATTCCGGGGACACCATACCTAAGGGATGCCCCCTCTCCACCCTGTTGCTTGGGGCCGCGCGGTTCATGGCATCGCGGCAGGCTAAGGCCAAACTACCCATTTTGTCAATATCGGACCGGTCCCGTTTTTGTCTCCCAGCGCGAAAAACGGCTGGGAGGTCGCATGTCGACCTCCCAGCCGTGAAGAGTTGGCTGCTCGGATTACGGCGTCTTGGCCGCCCCGGTCAGAACTCCGATTGGCGGAACCCCGACGATCGGACGCGGATGCGGCTTGACCGGATTACCGTTGCCGCCTCCGTGACCTTCGCCGTAGCCGTCGCCAGTGCCGAAGGTGACCGGAGCGGGGAAATTGGTTCCGGCGCCGCTATCGGAACCATTCGAATCCGCGTCGGGATTAGGCAGCCCGTTGCCGTACTCGTTGATCCGATGCTTGTGAGTCCGCGACGCGGTCGCTTTGGTTGCCTTCATCGCGCGGCTCAGTTTTTTCGGCCTGATCGTCGTCGTTCCGCGCGGATTCGAACCGGGGGAACCTGCAAACCCAGGATTCGAATGCAGGGCCTTTGCCGTTCCCTGTCCAGTTTGCATTACCCGGGCGAAGCCATTGTTCGCCAGCAGGCTAAAGCCGGCGACGGTCGCAAGCACGGCGGTCAATTTCAAAAAGCGGTTCATGGCACACTCCTCATTTCTTGACTTAAACGGGTTGTTGGTTAGCTCCACCACTACATTGCTCAGCGGAGAACCAGAAGATTTGTTACGGGAAATTCGCCGGGGTGCCACTGGCCAGCGCAGTCGGCCAGTGCGAACCGCGAGTTGACGTCGCGTGTACCCCGGCCAACGGCGGGAATTCGAGCCGGCTGGTCGACTCGATCCTCATGCCGACACGGGCCGACTCCGCTGGCCAGTGGCACCCGGCACCGCTACGCGGCGCACATTGCCGGACAAGCCGGCAGTGGCACACGGTGTCGTCGCGGCGAGTCAATGGTGCCCGTGGGCGAGCCAGCGTTCGGCGTCGATGGCGGCCATGCAGCCGGTGCCGGCGGCGGTGACGGCTTGGCGGTAGAAATCGTCGGCCACATCGCCGGCGGCGAAAACGCCTTCGACGCTGGTGTTCGTGCGATTCGCCACCGGCCATTTGATGTATTGCTTCGGCGTCAATTCGAGTTGGCCGCCTAGAAATGACGTGTTCGGGGTGTGGCCGATGGCGAGAAACAGACCTGAAGTCGGCCGGTCGTGCGTTTGTTCGTCCTTGGTGCTTCGCAGGCGAACAGCGGTGACGCCTTCTTTCGGCGAACCGAGCACCTCATCCACGCCGTGGTTCCAAACCATCTCGATTTTCGGGTTTTTGAGGGCCCGCTCGGCCATGATTTTCGAGGCCCGCAATTCGTCGCGGCGATGGACCAGATAAACGCGGCTGGCGAATTTCGAGAGAAACGTCGCCTCTTCGACGGCCGAATCGCCGCCCCCCACGACCACGAGCGGCTTGTTGCGGAATCGCGGCAATGCGCCATCGCAAACCGCACATGCGCTGACGCCGCGATTCTTATAGGCGTGCTCGGAATCGAGCCCTAGATAATTGGCCCGCGCGCCGGTGGCGACGATCAGGGCCCGCGCCTCGGTGGTCTCGCCGCTCAGCGACTTGAGGCGAAACGGGCGGCGGCTGAAATCGACCGACTCGATATCGTCGGTCACGACGCGGGCGCCGAAATTGATGGCTTGCTGCCGCATCAGTTCCATCAATTCCGGTCCGGACACGCCTTTGCCGTGGTGGGGGTGCATGTACTCGCGCCGCTCCTCGCTTAGGCTGTTGTCGAGATAGGCATTCAAATTGCCAACGGGAAAGCCGGGGTAATTTTCCACTTCGGTGGTGAGCGCCAACTGCCCGAGCGGCAACGTGCCCGAGAGGCGGTTCTCTTCCGTCATGGCCCCTTCGAAGAGCAGCGGCTTGAGCTCGGCGCGGGCGGCGTAGATGGCGGCGGTCCAGCCGGAAGGCCCGCTGCCGATGATGACGAGATTTTCCATGATGCTTTTCAATTCAGAGACAGGCAGAAGCTAAATCACGAGGGTTGAAACTGGCCACTACGCGCGAAACCGCAGGCGCGCGCGGCTGCACGGACCCTGCTTTGGCCGGTTATTATAGGACTCGCGGCTGCCGCGTCTATCGGCTCAGCTTGCCGCCGATCGGTCGATTGACTTATTCTATGCGGCGGTTCGTCGATTGAGCGCGAGTGTCTGCCGCTCTCGTCCTGTAGCCTGTAGCCTCAAGTCTGTAGCCTGTAGCCTGTAGCCTTCGACCATGCACGCAATGCCGATCATGCTGTTGGTGCTGGCGTGTTTGGCGGTTGCCTATCGCTATTACAGTGCTTTTCTGGCGGCACGGGTGGCGGTGTTGGACGATTCGCGGCCCACGCCCGCCGAGCGGCTGAACGATGGCCAGAACTATCATTCGACGCCGAAATGGGTGTTGTTCGGGCATCATTTCGCCGCTATTTCGGGCGCGGGGCCGCTAATCGGTCCGGTGCTGGCCATGCAATTCGGCTATTTGCCCGGGCTGATTTGGATCGTGGTCGGCGTGTGTTTGGCCGGGGCGGTGCAAGACATGCTTGTGCTGGCGGCGAGCGTTCGCCGGGGCGGGCGATCGCTGGCCGAAATCGCCAGGGCTGAAATCGGGCCGCTGGCCGGCGGCCTTGCTTCGATCACGATTCTGTTCGTGGTCGTGATCGCGTTGGCTGGGCTGGGAATGGTGGTGGTCAAAGCGCTCGGTGGCGAGGAGGTGACTCTGGCGGCCGGCACCGTGCTTAACATGCCGCAGAAGCCGCGCGTCAGCAGCGGCGGCGGCGACGGCCGCCAGCGCATCGCCGTGCCACCCGGCTCTCGGCTCACCTATCCCGATGGCGGCAGCGTCGTCCGCGGCGAAGCATTTACACTGATCCACGCCGGCAAGCCGATTGCCGGGCTGGCAGCAAGCGGCGCGACGGCGGCTTTTTCGACGGGTGCCCCGAGTCCAAAAACCGTGGACGACCGACCGACGACGATCACGCTCCCGCCCGGCGTGCGGCAGGAAGTGCGCGGCAGTTCGTGGGGCACGTTCACGATCGCGCTGACCGTGCCGATCGCGCTGTTCGTCGGGTTCTATATGTATCGGCTGCGCAAAGGGCGCGTGGTGGAAGCGTCGTTGATCGGCGCGGCGGCGACGCTGGCGGTCACCGCGCTGGGAGCCTGGATTCCCGGTTCGGCGATCGAATCGTATTTCCAGCTTTCGCGCGGGGGCACGATTTGGGCCATTTGCGTGTATGGATTTATCGCGTCGGTTTTGCCGGTGTGGTTGCTGCTTTGCCCGCGGGATTATCTTTCGAGCTTTTTGAAAATTGGCACGATCGGGCTGTTGATCGGGGCCGTGATCGTCGCCAATCCGAAGCTGGAAGCGCCGCCGATCAATCATCTTTATGCGGGCGGCGGCGGACCGATCATGAACGGCCCGATTTTTCCGTTCTGCTTCATTTGCATCATGTGTGGCGCGATTTCGGGTTTCCACGCGTTGGTGGCCTCCGGCACCACGCCCAAGATGGTGTCGCGCGAAAGCGATGTGCGCACGATCGGCTACGGGGCGATGTTGATGGAAGGCATCGTCGGCATCGTGGCCCTGATTTCCGCGGCGACGCTTTCGCAAGGCAACTACTACGCCATCAACATCGATTTGGACAAGGTGCCGCAGCACGCCAAAGAACTTGCCCAGATGGGCGCCGATACCGACACACTCGCCCGGGTCGAACAGCAGGTCGGCGGCGAATCGCTTCGCGGCCGCACGGCGGGGGCGGTGACATTGGCGGTCGGCATGTCGCAGATTTGCACGCAAGCAATGGACCGTTTGTCGGGCGGCCGGCTGAACCTCGATGCGGTGATCAAGTATTGGTATCACTTTGCGATCATGTTCGAGGCCCTGTTTATTCTGACCACGATCGACACCGGCACTCGGATCGCCAGATTCTTGCTCCAAGAAGTTCTGGGGAAAATCTACAAGCCGTTCGAGCGAACCGATTGGCTTCCCGGCGCGGTGCTGTCGACGGCGGCGGTGACCGGCGCCTGGGGGCTGCTGATCGCGACGGGTTCGATCGACACGATTTGGCCAATGTTTGGCATCGCCAACCAGATGCTGGCCGTGATCGCGCTGGCGGTGGTGACGACCGTGATGTTCAACGCCGGCCGTGGCCGCTATGCGCCACTGACGATTTTGCCGATGTTGTTCGTGATTGCCACGACGACGACCGCTGGAGTGCGCATGGCCAGCGGCTCGTTTTGGAACGGCATGCTCGCCGGCATCACGGGCCACAACTACCCGCAGGCGATCAAATGGGGCCTGAATCTCGCGGCCACCGTGTTCATGATCGCGGCCGTACTGCTGATCGTCGTCGAGGCAATAACCAAGTGGCGGAGCGGGGCAAATGGGAGAGGGGCCAGAGACCGGGAGCCAGGGGTCGCAGAGCAGGGAGCACCCTTTGACGAGGATGCCGGCAGACAGGCGCCGATCGAGGGATAACGATGAACGCGGAAGAAGCCCAGCAGCATCCGCGTTTTGTGCTATTGCGGCATGAGGGCTCACCCGGCTACAAGCCGGGCGAACACTGGGACCTGATGTTCGAGGTCGGCCGCTCGTTGCGAACCTGGGCACTTGCCGAAATACCGGCGGCAAATCGAGCGATCGAGGCGGAACAACTGCCCGATCATCGCCTGGCATACTTGGAATTCGAAGGCCCAATCTCGGGCAAGCGGGGTAGGGTGACGCGCGTTGAATCCGGGCTATATGAACTCAAATCTCACTCCGGCGTCGAATGGACGGTGGAACTACGCGGCGAACGTCTTCGCGGCCGGTTGACGCTGCGCCGCACATCGCCCGACGCGGATCCCTGGTTCTGCACGTTCCGGCCGGCATCCGCCACGGGCCGGGGCGCTACCTAGGCCGGCGCGCCGCGACGGAGCGTATCGCTGGCCGGCGACGCGCTTTCACACGCTCGGCGTGCCTCTTCAAACTCGCCGTCGATTCTGGCATAATCGATTTTCGGCGGTGGATAACGACCGATCGGGCTTTTCTTTTTCTGCTTGGGAATACGAGGGAGTCGGATGTTCAAGAATCTCAGCACCGAATCGCTCGGCGTGTCGGGGCGCGACAGCGAACTCATTGAATTGGCGCTGTCGTTCGGATTCAAAGGCATCGATCTCAATCTGACTGATTTCCAGGAGCAGGTTCGTGTTCACGGGTTGCCGCGGGCTCGCCGTTTGCTCGATAGCGCGAAATTGAAAATCGGGACCTTTCGCTTGCCGCTGGTGTGGGACGACACCGACGAAGCGTATCAGGAAGGGCTGAAGTCGCTCGGCGAGCAATTGAAGTTGGCGGCTGAAATCGGCGCCACACGAGCCGTGACCACGCTGGCGCCGGCGAACGACGCCCGGCCATACCACGAGAACTTCGAATTCCACCGTCGCCGGCTGACCGAGGTCGGCGAGTTTCTGGCCCCTCACGGAATCCGCTTGGGCATCGACCTGAATACCTTGGCCGCAGCGCGGAAGGATCGTGCCTATCAGTTCATCTACTCGCTCGATGCGTTGGCGATGTTGGCAAGGATGATTCGGCCGGCGAATGTCGGCATCGTTCTTGATCCTTGGCAAATCCGTGCCGGCGGCGGCTCGATCGACGATGCTCAAAAAATCGGCGGGGCTCGGATCGTCGCCGTTTATTTGTCCGACGCTCCGGTCGATATGGCGCCGGTCGATCTAACCGAAGAGCAACGCCTCCTGCCCGGCGAAACCGGCACAATCGATTCCGCTGCGCTCCTCGCGCGGCTGGCCGAATGGGGCTTTGATGGTCCGGTGACGCCACGAGCCCATCGCAGTCGCATGGCCGGAATGCGCCGAGATCAGGTCGTAAAGCTGGCAGGCCAGCGTCTCGACGAAGCCTGGAAGGCGGCCGGGCTAACGCCAGCGGGAAAATTGCTCAACGCCAAGCCGTAGCCGCGACTCGGTGAAGGGTCTGCGAAATGGGGTGTTTTATCAAACACGCCTCGCCGGCTTCGAGCCTCACCGCCGAGGCACCGAGAACACCGAGACGACAGGGCCGCGTCGAACGGTGATGTGTTTCACCGCCTGCGTCAGCGGTTTTGCGAGTTCCTTCGGGTGCTTTCCGCTGCTCGCGCTGTTCTCTGTCCTACGAACGTTCGAATTCTTTGCCAGGCGCGCCGAGTCCGCTCCATCGTAGCAGGCACACTCCGTGTGCCGTCTGCCCTGTACCGTGCGCGGGCGCCGCGGAGCGCCGACGGCACACGGAGTGTGCCTGCTCCTTGGGCTGCGGCCCTGCCGATTGTAACGCCCACTCCGGCCTTTCCACCGTTTTCGGAGGAATCTCTTGTTTTGAAGCTGCCGAACTTGCGGCATGGCGAGTTCCATGTGCATTCGTTATGACGCCTGGAGCGCCGTACTTTCTGCGCTCCTCGCTGCAAAACGATGAATTGGGTCATTCGGTCCCTTCGGAGCGGTCGATTCGATGCTGTAGAAGCAACTACAGCTAAGAATCGGTCGTGCAGTACCAGCCGACAAGATCGGCTCGGTAGGACGGCTGGGCAGCACCCAATCCGGTTTGCGCGGGGACGTAGCGAAAGCGCAGGGACGAGCGCACGGAGGAACGCCCACGGACGGCTCCATGGATGGAGCAAGCCGGGCACGCGGACGAACGTGGGGATGTACGATGGATCGCCAGTCTGGGGGAAGCCCCTTGCCCAAGGCAACTCGCTTCCTCGTCGCGGTGCTGTGCGGTTGCGCGATTGGAAGCTGGACCGGTTGCGGAAGCACGTCCGCGCCCGTCGAACACTCGAGGCAAGCGCGCGATGATTCGCCGAATGGCGCGTCGCCGATTCAAACCGCGGCAAATGGCTCACCGGATGGCGCGGGGGTTGCGCGCGGACTGCGCGATCAAGGTCCGCGGCTCTTGTTGAGCGCCCCCCGAGCGTTGGCGGTCAATGGCGCGACGCCGGCCGGCGAGGCAATTCATTCGGTGGCTTGGGACAATTATCCCACGGTCGGCGGCATCGGCTCCGATGATGGGCCACACGTCCGTCTGGCGCAGGCTCAACCAATGCCCTTGCCGATCGACGGCCCCGTTCTCGAACCGCCGCAAGAGCCGAGCACGCCGCAATCAGCCGGTGCGCCGAATTCATCGGCCATTGTGCCGCTGCCACCGATGGCGCCGGCGCCGCCTGCCGAGCCGGTTGCATCGCCGCTCGTCCGTTTCGCCCGGCCCGCCGTCGCCTGGCAGAATCCAACACCGCCGTTCCGGGGCGATGAATTCAGCGCGGTCGAACGGCAGGCGAACGCCCAAACGGCCCTCGGCTTTCAACTCGGCCAGCGCGGCGCAATTTATTCGGCGCGCGCCCAGTTCGTTGCCGCCTTGCGCACGATGGCCGAAGCACTCGACTCGGCCAGCGGCGGCAATGGACACGAGCAGATGCTCGTGGCCGGCCTGCAGGCGCTTGATGAAGCCGACGACTTCGCCCCACGCAGCGCTGGCATTCAAAGCGATTTGGATGTGGCGCAGATCGTGGCGGGGCACCAGACGCCCGTGCTGAAAGACGTCCCCTTGGATGGAGTGAATTGCTCGACCGCGATGTCGCGTTACCTGACATTCGCCCAGGATCAACTCGCCGGATGTGCCGCGGGCATGCCCAGCGGCTCGACCGCTTTATATGCACTGGGGAGGATCTACCGCGTACCGGAATCGCTGCACGGGCCTGTCGATCGAACGCACGGCGCGAAAGCGGTGGCGCTGTATCAAGCGGCCTTGTCGGTCGATAATCGAAATTACCTTGCTGCGAACGAGCTCGGCGTGCTGTTGGCGCAATTTGGCCGACTCCCGGAAGCGAAAACCGCGTTGTTGCATAGCATCGCGGTCTATCCGCTGCCGGCCACTTGGCAAAATCTCGCGGCCGTGCATCGGGCCCTCGGCGAACGCGACTTGGCCGATCGGGCCCATCAAGAAGCCCTCTTGGCTGTTGCGCGGCAGTACCGAGGCGGCGCGGGCCAAACCATCGCGGTTGAATGGCTTGACCCGGCCCGATTTGCGGCCACGACCCCGCTGAACGTCGATGGCCCTGCGAACAATCATGCCGGGCGACAAACCGTGGCGGCCGGAGGCGCGTCGACCTCCGCAACTCGATAAACCATCAAAGCGCGGCGCAGGGATCGGCCCCAATCGCCGTGCCCCTGTTGCCGAATGAGGTAGGAACCAATGCTCGACCAAATTGCTGCCCGTGCCAGGGGACGATCAAAAGTGGTTTTCATGCGTCGCTGTGCCGGCATTTTGATCGCCTTCTCGACCGCAGCGATATTCGCAATCGCGCCGTTGCAAAACCCGCCGCAAAAAAGCGGGCATTTCGCGTTGTCGCAAAATCAGCCTGCCTCCGTTTCGCAAGCCGTTTTGCGACTCCACGATTCGGGCCCAGCCCACGGCCGAATGCTCGACGGGGCGGTGCGGCTATGCCAGGCCGAATGCGCTTGTTCGGCCTGTTCTCCATGGCAACCCGGCGGCCCTGGCGAGTACGTCGATCACGCGCGGACCGCGCATGTGCCCGTGTATCGGATTCGCGTCGACGACATGCTGCGGTGCGTCTATCGGATCACGCGCAACGAATCGCCTCGTCCGTACCGCCTCAATGTCGGCGATGAAGTGCTTGTCGAATCGTTTTCCGACGCGAATCTCAATCGCAGCCTGATCATTCAGCCCGACGGCACCATCACGCTCCGCTTGTTGGGCCAGGTGCCCGCCGCGCATCTCACGGTGCCGCAACTTCGCGATAAGTTGGAAACAGCCTATCAAAAGCTTTATAAGGCGCCGGCAATCACGGTAACGCCGGTGCGCGTAAATACGAAGCTCGAAGATCTGCGGGCAACGGTTGATGCCCGGGCCGGCACCGGCGGCCAAGGCTTGGAAGTGCGCGTCACTCCCGACGGCTCGATCAGTCTGCCGGCCGTTGGCCCGGTGCCGCTTCAGGGGCTGACGCTCGAGGAAGCCGAACGCGAGCTAAACCTTCGCTACGCGCTCGTGGTCGATGGGATCGAAATCACGCCAATTCTGGAAACGCGGGCTCCGCGATATGTGTATGTGCTCGGCGAAGTAAAACTTCCGGGCCGTTATGTGCTCGAAGGGCCGACGACCGTGATGCAAGCCATCTCGATGGGCGGAAGCTGGAATGTCGGTGCAAACTTGAAACAAATCGTCGTGTTCCGCCGCGGCGACAGTTGGCAACTGATGGCCACGATGCTCGATTTGCAAGCGGCGCTTTCCGGCAAATGCAAATGCCCGGCCGGCGAAATCTGGCTCGGCGACGGCGACGTCGTGCTGGTGCCAAAATCGGCGATCCTCCGGGCCGACGATTTCATCAATCTCGTCTTTACCCGCGGCGCCTACGGTGTCATGCCGTTTACGACCTCATATGAATTCGGCCTGGCGGCGACCGTGCTTAAATAGGGCCGTCTGCCATTGCGGCAGGATTGCACGAGTCGATGCCGCAAATGGTGACCGCATGGGGCGCCGCGTGGGCATCGCCCAAAGCATCTTTCAAGGCGATAGCACTCATTGTTTCGTCTTACCGTTCGACCGACAGGATCGGTAGCGCTGGCGCGTGCGATCCGCTTGCGCGTCACTCGCCCGTCGCCCGTCGCCCGTCGCCCCTAATCCGCTGAGCCGCGTGGCCGCATGCGTAGGCGACGCTGATCGTCAGCAGCATGATGCTGAAACACCACGCGGGCGCGACGCCGCGAATCGGTTGCAGGCCGAGTGGAGGGTCGCGCTCCATTGGCGTGGCGAGCGTCATCGCGGCTGCGGTGCCATACAGAGTCGCCACGATCGCCATGACGAACATCGTGCCCCAGAGCGATGCCCAATCCGGAATCGATACCAACCAAGCGACATACGCCAGTTGCAAAATCGCGATGAGCAACACGCCGCGCGCCCAGCCGGGCGCGATGCCCAGATCCCAGTATTTCGGCGAATGCAGCGCCGGCCACATGCTCAGCAGTGTCACCAGCGCCATCGCCGCCGCAATGCGATACACGGTAGGACGCACCGCCCATGTCGCGCCCGTGCGAACCCGCGCGGGCGGCCATGAGCTCGTTGCGCCGACTGCCGACCGGCCCACGATCGAAGGAGTCTTCCGGCGCCCCGGCCGAATCGTCGCGACGGTTTCAGTTCGCGGCGGCGACAACCGCAATGGCGACGCTGCGGAGGGCGGCGGTTCTTGGTCCGCCGGCTGCCGCGGCGCCAATGCCGGCTCCTCGAATTCTCCGACCACCACGTCCGATTCGCTGCCGGCTGGCGGCTCTGGAAAATACGGCGGCGGAGTATCGCCCAATACCTTCCACGATCCGATGATCTTTGCCTTATGCCCGACAGTGTCGAAATTAATATCGTGGTTCACGTCCACTGCGGGCGCGGCTTGCTTCGAGATCAGCTCGGCCGTCGGCAACGGTAGCGTTTGAGCCATGAGGTCGGGCTCGGCCGCGACCGGCGATTCGGGTTCCGCCGTCGGTTGTGGGCTTGTATCCGGCGGGTGTTGAGCCGGCGGCGATTCGCTGATCGAGATCGGCATGAGAACGGTGTCGGCCGCCGCGGGATCGGCCGCGGACGGCGGCGCAGCGTTCGCCGGCGCGACCGTCGCTGGTCTGTTTGCGGATCCCGCTCCCGGCGGGGCGATGGCCGCAGACGGCCCGGCGGAACCTGCCACCGCGCCGGCGGTTCGTTTGCCCAGCCGCGACTTTGCCGCGAGTAGCTCCACCACCTCCGCCGGCCGATTCAACGGCGGCACGTGCACGATCTGACGGCAGAACGGGCAACGACCGGCACGCCCCGCCATGCTATCGGCGATCTTCAGCGCATGGCCCGAGGGACAAGTGACGGCGATGGACATACTCGCGGCACCGCGTGGCGAACGAAGCGTGACAACATCGCCTCCAGTTTGGCCGCGAGCAATTGGTTTGTAAAGCATGCGGCGGCAGACCGCAGGCTGGCTGCGCGACCACTGAAATACGCGAAAGAAAAGCGCTTCTTGCGCGGCGTGTCGGCGTGACGCGGCATTATCAAGAAAAACGAGCACTTGCGGCCCGTTTTATGAAGCCGGCGCAAGCGATCTGTTCGAGTGCGGTCCCGGCCGTCGCTGCTTTCGTACCTCACAGCCTCACAGCCTCGTAGCGCAGCCTCACAGCCTGACAGCCTCACAGATCTCCCCTCACCGATCGACATACACCCGCGTGTTTTCTTCCTTTGTTACCGGCTGGCGCATGTCGTCGGTTTGCACTTGCACTTTCACACGCAGATCGCCGGCCTGAATGCCTTGGGCACGAATGCGAAACGTTGCTTCGCCTTTCGGTTCCAGCCGGGCGATCGGCTCGAATTGAACCGTGCGGTGATCGATCGTCGTGCGGGCTGGGCCTTCGGCTCGCAATGGCTTCAACTCGGGCGGAAACAATGCCGTCACCTGCAGATTTGCCGCGGCCATCGAACCTTCGTTGACCACATGGATCTGGTAACTGGTTTCGCCGCCGACCTCGATCGCTTCATCGGTGCCGCGAACGTCGAACGTCACCGCAGCCAGCCCCTCGACCATGACGGTTTTTTCCTTGGCGTCGATGAGGCCTTGCTTGGCTTTTCCCTCGAACTTCATTCGCTGTTCGCCGGCCTCGATCGGTACGGCCACGAGTGTGACACTGCCTGTTTCGGAGGGGGGCAATTCTTCGAGATTCCACGTGACCGTGCGTGTTTCCGGATCGTAATGGCCGGCATTGTTGGCTTTGACGAATTTCATTCCTTTCGGCAATTGCGTCACCAATTCGACATCGCGGGCCGGCGCGGTGCCCGGATTCGATACGGCCACCGTGTAAGTCGCTTGGCGTTCGAGATACCGCCGCGTCGGGCCGGTCATCGCCACCGACAGTGCCGGAGCAACGATGTCGAATTCGACCCGCGCTTGGGCGTGCAATTTGGCGTCGCCGCGGGCTTGCAGACTGTTGATGACGTGTCCCGCTTCGACGGCCGACATCGACAATTCGATCTGCCGCGATTGGCCCGGCTTGAGCGTTCCGACGTCGAACTCCAGTTCTGCGCCGGCTTTGTGCCGCAATCCGTGAGGCACGTGTTCCGAAAGCACGATGCCCGTCGCTGTGCCCGTTCCCGGATTGCTGATCTGCACGGTCATCGTCGCCGTGTCGCCAATGAGCACCTGCTTGGGGGCCGAAAGCTCGAGCGCGAGTCGCGGGCGCGTCGCCAACGTATGGACGGAAACTTCCGTGCGAAATGTCACCGTGGCCGTGCTGCGGATATCGCCTTCCGCGACCGGCAACATTTCCAGTTGCACGACGGTCTGTTCGCCGGGCTTTAGTTCGCCGAGCGACCAGGCCAATTGGCCGTCGGGCCCTTGCGTCGTCGGCGGATTCGACGAGATGAATTGCGTGCCTTGAGGAACGGTGTCGTGAACTTCGACACCTTCGGCCGCGGCCGTCCCCGCATTGCGCACGCGCAATTCGAATCGAGCCGTCTTGCCGACCTGCACTTCCGCCGGAGCGATTTTTTCGATCGACAGTTGCGGCGACTGCGAGCTCTCCACGTGTTTCGAGTCGGGATGCTCCGCGGCGGTTGCACTGAGAGCGGAGTCGGGGGCGCTTGTGACATTCGCGGCCGCATCGATGGGCCGAAGACTGCCGATCGTCATGCCCGAACTGCTAGGGGCCAAACTGGCCGGCGGAATCGCGATCGGGGCCAAGATCGGACCAGATTCCGCGGGCTGCGGCGTCGCTTGCGGGAGCGGCTGCGGCGGTCCGTAGCCACTCGCCGCCGCTGCAGCATAGTTCGACCCTGCCGCACCATAGGCCGATGGCGCGTAGACCGATCCAGGATTTGGCGGCGGCACTTGGCCGGCCGGCGGCGGCTGCTCGGCAATGATCGATTGCGACGGCACGATGGGGGCGGCGCTCGGCGGCGGCACCAAGATCGCCGGGGCTTGGGCCACTTCGATCGAAGCGGCAGGCGGCAGCGGGCCGAGATAGATTGCGTGTCCGGCCTTCGCGCCGCTCGACCCACTCGAAGGATCGAGCGGGGCGGTTGCCGAGGCGAGCATCAGGGCATTCGGGAAAACCGCGTTGCCCCCGATCGTTTGTCCGGCGGGCATCGCCGCTTCCGTTGCAGTCGCCCGGCCGCTCGTCGCGGCGTTTGTTGGTGGCGCAGCAGCGGGCAAGGCGTTCGCGGCCAGCGGTGTGGGATCGCTTCGAAGTCCCAACGGATCGTTTCGCGCCGCGAGAGGATCCACCGCCGGAGCGCTCTCGCTCGCGGTAGATGTCGGATGGACCGTCAGTTCCATTCCGTTGGCCGGCGTTTGGATGTTTGCGACCGATCGCGGTGGAACGACCGGCGATTCAGAAGGAATATCCTGCACGGACACCAAGCGCACCGACGAAGCGTTCGAATTTGCCGGATCGGCCGCCACGACCTCGGCCGGCGTTTGGCGATTGGCAAACGGATCGCTGCTGACCTGCTGCGGATCGCCGGAGCCATTTAGTCCGCTTCGCTGACCGCGGGCAATCGCGATCAGGCCCAGCATCAGGATCAACGAAAGCGCAGACAATCGCACCAGGAGACGTTTCATGCGTCGGCTCCGCTAGCAACAGGGGGCGACGAGCTGGAAAAGATTGCCCGAGGCTCGTTCTCGGGAGTCGATCGTCGCAAGCGCCTTGGTGGGCAGCGGCGCGACTTTGAAGCGGCGTAGTTACCAAAATCCGCCGCAAGCGGAAAGGGCAATTGCCGGCAAGGCGAAGCCGCGCCGGGTGCCACTGGCCAGCGAAGTCGGCCAGTGCGAACGCTGCGAGACTCGGCGATACTCTCTTGCACGTCGCCGTTTGCCGAGTGTTCTCGCGTCAGACGTCGCCAAGCCGGAACGTCAACTCGCCGGCTGGCACTGGCCGACTGCGCTAGCCAGTGCTGGCAGTGGCCGACTGCGCTGGCCAGTGCTGGCAGTGGCCGACTGCGCTAGCCAGTGGCACACCAACAAGCCAGAGCCACGCCAAACGGCCAATGGCCCTCGTCCGATCGCCTCACGCCGCAACTCTGCACAAGCTATACTTCTGCGCCCATGCTGTCGTCGCGCAATTTTTCCAGCACTCGCCGTCGCAAAGCAATCCTATGTCCATCGTGCACCTGCTGCAGATTCTCGTGCTGGCTCTTATTCAAGGGGCGGCGGAAATGCTGCCGATCTCGAGCACGGCTCACGTCACCGTCGCCGCTCGGCTGATGAATTTCGACCACGGAACCGACAGCCAATGGGCCTTCTTGCTGATCATGCTGCACACCGGCACGATGCTGGCCGTGCTGGTGTATTTCCGCGCGCGTTGGAAATTGCTTTGGAAGCAAGTCCCGGCATTAGCGGTGGCGACCTTGGCCACGTTGGCGGTGGGCTACGTCCTCAAGGAATTGATCAAACATTTTTTCCTCCGCGGTGCGGCGGGAAAGCAGCCGCAAGAGATCGAGCACCTGTTCCTCCAGCTACCCTTGATTGCGGCGGCCCTTGCGGCGGCGGGAATCGTGATCCTCGTTGCCGGCCTCAAGGACCGCAAATCACCCGGTCGCCGTAGCGATATTGGGCTATGGCCGGCAACCGTCGTCGGCATCGTGCAAGGATTGGCGTTGCCGTTTCGCGGCTTCTCGCGCTCCGGGTCGACGATCTCGACCGGAATGTTTTTCGGCATCGATCGCATTCGTGCCGAGGAATTCAGCTTCGCGCTGGCGGTGCTGCTCACTCCGGTGGTGATCGTCTATGAAGCGCGGCAGATTGTGGGCCATGCCGCCGCGGTGTCCGATCCACAGCACGGCCTCGTGCCGCTCGTGCTGGCGAGTCTGGCCGGCATGGTGTTCAGCTTCTTGGCCGGCCTGTTGGCTCTGCGCTGGCTATCGCGCTGGCTGGAGCGGGGCCGTTGGCAATGGTTCGGCGGCTATTGCCTGGTGGCGGCAGTAGCCGTGCTGGCGATTCATTTCGCAATGCCGTAAGCGGCCCAAGCAAAGTTTGGCTATTGGCTCGGAATCCGTTATAATCGGCGGCGCGATAATTCCTGCCGGAGCGATGCTCCATTCTTCCCTCCTGCCGCCCAGCCGCATGCCGAGTCTGCCTCGCGGAAACCTGCGATTGCGCTTCATCGTGGCGATGTGTGCCGCCGGCGGATGCTTGGCCTTTTGGAGCATCGGTGGCCCGAGCGGTGAAGTCGCCGGCGAAACCACCGCACCCGCCACGTCCATTTCCAACAGCGCCGGCCAGGTCGATCCCGCCGACGTTGCTGTTTTCTCGAAACACGTCACGCCGTTTGTCGCGAAATATTGCGGCGATTGCCATTCTGGCGATTCGCCCGAGGCCAAGCTCGATCTGACGAAATATGCCGACGCGGCTTCGGTCGTTCACGCCAGAAGTATTTGGCGGAAGGTGTTTTTCAAGCTGGAAGACGGCGAGATGCCGCCGCAAGACCAAACCCAGCCGAAGGCAGACGAAGTCGCCATGGTGACGCATTGGATCGACGCCCAGTTGGCGCGGCCAGTGCCATTTTTCGAACAAGACCCGGGCCGGATGACAATCCGGCGGCTCAACCGGGCCGAATACAACAACACGATCCGCGATCTGATGGCGATCGACTTCCATCCGGCCGATGATTTTCCGACCGACGATGTCGGCGACGGCTTCGACAATATCGGTGCCGTGCTGTCGCTGTCGCCGATCCTGATGGAAAAATATCTGGCAGCCGCGGAGCAGTGCGTTGATCGGGCACTGACGATTCTGCCCGAGTCGCCGCCGCCGGTTCGGGCATTTCGCGGTTCGAGCCTGGATGTCGACGGCAAGATGGAAAAAATCTTTCGCGGCATCATCTGGATTTCAAGCGGCGAAGCTTATCTCACCTGGACCGCGCCAAAAGACGGACAATACGATCTGCGCGTTCGCGCCTTCGGCGAGCCGGGCGGCGACGAACCTGTGCGGGCGGCGCTCAAGCTCGACGGCCATGAACTGGAGCAGTCCAATGTCAAGTCGGGCCGGCCGAACGCCGCCGCGACGCTGGCCCAGACCCTGAAAATCAACGCCGGCAAGCATCGCATCGCGGTTGCAATCCTCGGCGGCCCGAGCGACGCGAAGGACGCAAAATCATCAAAAAAATCGAAGTCGAAGGACACGGATTCGTCGAAACGCCCGAGCCGGCTTGCTATTTTGTCGCTCGATATCGAAGGACCGGCAAAAACGGAACCGACGTTGTCGGAATCGTATCGCCGGATCGTCGTTTGCCGGCCGGCCGACGGAAAAGATGGAACGGAGGACGGGAAGCAGGATGCGAAGCGAGATCCGAAGGCCGCGGCGGCTGAGCGGGCCGATTGTGCGCGCCGCGTGCTCCGCCATTTCGCCAATCGAGCGTTCCGCCGGCCGGTGCGAGACGAGGAACTTGATCGGCTGATGGCGATTTGGCGCGAGGCCGACGCGAAAAATCCCGGTCCCTTCGACCGCAGCTTGACGTTGCCGCTGGAAGCGGTGTTGGCATCGCCGCAGTTTTCGTTCCGCGTCGAAACCGATCCCGACACGAATCCCGCGAGGCCACATCGGATCAGCGATTTCGAGTTGGCCTCGCGGCTGAGCTATTTCTTGTGGAGCAGCATGCCCGACGACGATCTCTTCGCGCTGGCGCATCGCGATGAGCTGCACGATCCGGCGACGATCGAAGCCCAGGTGCGGCGGATGATCGCCGATCCGCGGAGCCGGGCGCTGGTGGATAATTTCGCGGCCCAGTGGCTGCAATATCGCCGGTTGGCGAGCATGGTGCCCGACAAAACCGAGTTTCCGCAATTCGACGAATCGCTCCGGATCGACATGCGCAAGGAAACGGAGCTTTATTTTTCGCACATCATGCGGGAAGACCGCAGTGTGCTGGAGTTCCTGGATTCGAACTACACGTTCTTGAACGAGCGGTTGGCGAGTTTTTATGGAATTCCCAATGTGAATGGGAGCGATTTTCGCGAGGTTTCGGTGGCGGGAACGCATCGCGGCGGCCTGCTGACGCAATCGAGCATCTTGCTGATCACGTCGAATCCTGGGCGGACAAGTCCGGTTAAGCGGGGAAAGTGGATTCTGGAAACTTTGATCGGCGCCGCCCCGCCGCCGCCACCGGCGAATGTGCCCCCGCTCGACGACCGAAAATCGGCCCTCCACGGCAGTTTGCGGCAACGGCTCGAGCAACATCGGGCCAACCCAATCTGCGCCTCGTGCCATAAGACCATGGACCCCTTGGGCTTCGGGCTGGAAAACTTCGATGCCCTCGGCCGCTGGCGCACCAGCGACGGCCAGTTTGCCATCGACTCGAGCGGAACTCTCCCCGGCGGACATACGTTTAACGGGGTTGACGGATTAAAGAAGATTCTTTTGGCTCGCCGGGATCAGTTTTGCCGGTGCTTGGTCGAAAAGATGCTAACATACGCCTTGGGTCGCGGGCTGGAGGATTACGACGCGGCTGCGGTCGATCAAATTGCCCACGATGCCGCCGCAAACAATTATCGATTTTCCAGTTTTGTGATCGGAATCGTCCGCAGCGCGCCATTTGAATTGCGACGCGGGAAAGACCAGAAGTAAGCGGCATCGCTTGACGTTGGCTGGCATGCCCCCGGAAGCCGTGGGCATGGCGCCGTGCGAGCGAAGCAAGAAAGAAAACTTTCAAGGAGCAAAGCCATGAGCCGTACCACGCGGATTTCGAGGCGGACGGTGTTGCGCGGACTGGGCAGCGTAATCGCCCTGCCGGCATTGGAAGCCATGCTCCCTCGAAAGGCGATTGCCGCCGCGTCGTCGGCGATTGGCCCGAAGCCGCCGACGCGCATGCTGTGGGTCTACACGCCCAACGGCCAGCACATGCCCGATTGGGTGCCGCATGGCGTCGGCACGGATTTCGAGCTGCCGCGGACGCTCGAACTGTTGAAAGATTTCCGGCGCGACATCTTGGTTTTGTCGGGCTTGGCTCAAGACAACGCGTTTGCCCACGGCGACGGCGGAGGCGATCATGCCCGCGCGCTGGCCACGTTTCTCACCGGGTGCCACGTGCGCAAAACCAGCGGGTCGGATATCAAGGTGGGCGTGTCGGCCGATCAAGTGGCCGCTGCACAACTCGGCCATCTGACGCGGTTCCCGTCGCTCGAAGTCGGCTGCGAACATGGCGGCCAGGCCGGCAATTGCGACTCCGGCTATAGCTGCGCCTATTCGAGCAACATCGCTTGGCGCGGCGAGGCCACTCCGGTCGCCAAAGAGGTGAATCCGCAATCGGTGTTCGACCGCTTGTTTTCCGGCGGTGATCCGGCCGAGCGCGAGCGCCGCAAAGCGAGCCAAAAGAGCGTGCTCGATTTCGTGCGCGACGACGCGAGCCGATTGCAGAACCAACTCGGCCAGAACGACCGCCGCAAGATGGATGAGTATCTCAGCAGCGTTCGCGAGCTCGAACAGCGACTGGCCCGTCCCGGCGACGATTCGATTCCCAAGCCCGCGATGAACCGCCCCAGCGGCATTCCGAAAGATTTCGGCGAGCACATTCGCTTGATGTACGACCTCCTGGCCGTCGCGTTCCAAACCGATTCGACGCGGATCGCGTCTTTCGTCGTGGCCAACGAGGGGAGCAACCGCAGCTACCCGATGATCGGCGTGAACGACGGGCATCATGAGGTGTCGCATCATGCCGGCGACAAGAAGAAGCAGGAGAAGATCGCCAAGATCAATCGTTTCCACATGGAGCAATTCGCCCGCTTCCTCGGCAAGCTGCGTTCGATCAAGGAAGGCGAGGAAACGCTTTTGGACCATTCGATGATCGTCTACGGCAGTTGCATTGCCGACGGCAATTCGCACGCTCACGACAACCTGCCCATCGTGCTGGCGGGTCATGGTTCCGGCTCTCTCAGCCCGGGCCGGCATCTCGATTATCCGAGGAAGACGCCGCTCAACGATCTTTGGTTGGCGCTCTTGGATCGCATCAACGTCAAGGTCGATCACCTCGGCGACAGCGACGGCCGCCTGCCGCAATTGAGCGGTTGAATGCCGACGCTGTTTCGCGGTCAGACTTAGTTAAAAAGCGAGTTCGGCCGAAGCGAATTGGCAAACCGCGCACCCCGTTCACGGGGTCTTCCGCGCAGCGGTGTTAGGCCTGCCGTTTTACGGCAGCTTGTCGTTTCTGAACTCTGCCTGGCTCGACGAAGCCCCATGAACAAAATCCTCGTTCTCTTCGATTCCGCCAGCGGCAATACGGCGGCGATGGCGCGGTTGGTCGCGGAAGGAGCCCAAAAAATTCCTCTAACCGAAGTTCGCTTGTGCAGCATCGACGAGGCGGCCGCGGCCGACGTGCTGTGGTGCGATGGAATCGCGGTCGGCAGCCCCACGAACATGGGCTTGCTCTCCTGGAAGATGAAGCGATTCTGGGACGATCCGATGCGCGAGCACTGGATGGCGGTTGATGGGAAGATCGGCTGCGCGTTTTCGTCCTCCGGTGGTTGGGGCGGCGGAACGGAGATGGCCTGCCAGTCGATCCTCACGGTGCTGATCAATTTTGGCTTTCTTGTGTTCGGTGTCACGGACTACGTCGGCAAGTTGACCACCCTGCACTACGGCGCGATCACGGCCCGGCAACCTAGATCCGAAGAAACCCAAGCCGCCTGCCGCATGCTCGGCACCCGGCTCGCCGAGTGGACCGCCGCGCTCATCCATGGCCGCAAGGACCAGCATCCGTTGCAAAAGCCCGAACCCCGGATGCCGCCGGGCTGACCCGCGCACCGAAGCGGTTAGCCCCGCGCTTGGGATTTCGTGCCCATCGCAACATTGGTTCCCCCCGTACTTCGTGCGACGCCTCACGATGGCCATGTTTCATAGAACAGCCTTACAGGTCGTGGCCTGGCAACAATTCATCACGCTCCCATGCCGTCGTCAATATGAAAGACTCCCGACCCCTTTGATTCCCTCTTTGATTCCCTGAGGCGGTAAACAATTACCGAAGAAATAACCGTTAAGCGTTCGCCAAAACGGGCGTTCGTCGTGATGCCGTTTTCCGACGAATACAATGATGTGTACCTGCTTGGTATCCGAGACGCCGCTGAGAAGCTTGGCATCGTCGCAGAGCGGGCGGACGAAATTCAACACAATGACTCAATTCCCGACGTAATTCGTCAGCGGATCAATCGGTCCGACGTTGTGATCGCCGAAACTACCAAGCACAATCCAAACGTGTATTACGAGGTTGGACTCGCGCACGGCATTGGCAGACCAACTGTTTTGATCTGTAGGAAGGCGGACACTATTCCCTTTGACTTAGCGGCAATCAATCACATAGTCTACGGTAGCATTTCTGATTTGCGGGAAATGCTTACAACGCGGCTGCGGACCACGTTGAAGCTGGATGCATCGTAAGCAACGATTCAACCGGAGTTGCGATCCGGCCGATTTACAGTGTCGATCGTTCCCATGCCCCTGTGTGAACTGCAAAGTCGGCATAGGACGTACTTAGGGCAAACGGGCGTCAGAGGTGCCAAGCGGGATGGGCATTTCACTCTCGCTAAGATGAGCTTTTAGTCTGACTGCGCCCCGTCAATATCTCCATGTAGGGCCGCATACTATCTCGATTGTCCCAAGTCGCCTTGATGTGGTCGGCTAATTTTGCGATATCGTTCTCGACGGTGTGCGGCCAGATGTTGGGGTTATAGTCTTCGATCCGCAGAATGTCCACGTCGAAAATCCGGTCAGTGCCAGTGGCTCGGATCAATGCAACCGGCTTCTCGTTGGCGAGCCGAATTCCTAGCTCGCACAAGACATTTGGGTTGTGGTCCGTAAGATCAGCGATTACAAGATCAGCTTCCACCAGCGCGTTGATTATCGTGGTATGGATCACGTCGCTACCTTTCTTCCGCGCTGTCTCAACTGCAAAACCGGCACTATTGCCAGCCGGAACAATAATGCATTTTAGTACGGCCTCGAAGAAGCCCGTGGGTCGAGGTGTTGCTCCCTTCTCGCTGAATGGCATTATTACGAAGGCGGTGCGATCAAACTTACCCTTCGCTGCACCTACAACCTGGATGTCTTCTGAGGCCGACTCGTTGACCTTGGACTTTGCTTTATCGGATGCCGCGGCCGACAAGCCCTGTTCGATGTCAAGGAACTTGCAGTTCGCACGGAAAATAGTCTCGAACTCATGATGAAAGTCCGGGTCAAGCTGAAATTCCTTCGACAGCACGTTTCCAAAAAAATCGCCCTCCGTCGGAATGGACTTGCTTCCGCCATAGTATTCATAGACCCGTTTGAATAGATCGATGCTCATGAAAGCATCGATCGTCTTTTGCTTCCTAGTTTCCTCGTCCTTGGCGAAGAAGATTTCATTGCCCAGAGGAGCTAGTCCTTAATCAAGCGAACTCTCTTGGGTGAATTCGCGAACAATTTCGAAAAAACGAAATCCCTCGGCGGTTTTGCGGTGTTTCATGTTTGTTCAGGAACAACGAAACCGCAGCCACGGAGGGATTTCGAGTGAACATC
>DATAWG010000134.1 GCA_036267355.1 Pirellulales bacterium
TCTCGCGGTTCGTAGGACTTATGACGGGTTTACCGTCGCAAGTCTTGGCCACGAATCCGCGATGGGGGACATGAGCGCTGCACTTTTCGGCCGACCGTCGGCTACTCGCCGAGCGCTGCACTATTCGAGCGCCGTTTACACTTTGCCCGTGCGATACCAGTTCACCAGCGTCCGCACGGCGAAGGTATGGCGCAGATCATGAATGCGTGGACCACGACCATGCCGGTGGAACTTTTCCACGGGCCTCAGTCCAATGGCCTGACAGGCGGCGGCGAAGTTGTATCGCGCGCCGCAATCAGTGACGCGTTCTCCAATATCGGACACGAAGAACGGCTCGGGGGACGAGTCAAGCAGCCGATCCCGCTCCTTGGCATAGGCTGTCAACTGACCCTTGGTGCTATCGGAGATCGGCAACAGACGAGCCTTCCCAAATTTCCCGCGCCGAACCGTAACCAACCCGGCCTCCAGATCGACATCCGCGACGTTGAGCGAGAGCGCTTCGCTGATTCTCAGGCCAGTAACGGCGATGAGACCGAATAAAGTCGGACTGGTCAGCGCACGAATGCCGTTGATCGAAGGCAACTCCGCGGCGGCCTTCACGATGCGGCAGATTTCCTCATCGCTGTAGATATAGGGTCGAGTACGGCGCAAGCGGGCGGGGATCAGCCCACACGGCGGCACCTCGTGTTTCGGGTCCAGGCTTTGCAGCCATTGGGCAAAGAGCCGCACGATGCTCAAACGGCGCGACCATGTTTGTCGATTCGCATGGCCGAACGTCTCTTGCCATTGCAGAAAGACTGTGGCGCTGACGTGCTCAGCACCCTTTTGTTCCGCGAAGGCGATGAACTTGCGCAGGACACGTTCTGCCGTGCCGAGGTCGTACCCGAGGCCGCGTCGGATGTTCAGATAGCGGCTGAGTTCTGAGGACAAATCGCTCATTTTACACCTCCCACGGCCGGCCAGGGCAGAGCGATCGAGCGCAGGCCATCGATATCGAGCTTGGCATAAATCATGGTGGAAGCTCGCGAGCGATGGCGGAGTACGTCGCTGATTTCCTCCAGCGAGGCGCCGCGCTGTACAAGATTCGTCGCCAGGCTATGCCGCAGAATGTGCGACCCCACATAAGGCGCCGGCGGCGTTAAGCCACTTTTGGCGAAGGCATCTCTCAGGATATAGTTCAGCACCTGCCCGCTCTTGAATGGACGATGAGGTGACCGTTCCGTTACGAACAGCACGCGCGACGCCGTTACGCGAGCGAACCGGATGTAATCTGCCAGTGCCTCACCTACATCCGGCGGTAGAGGAACACGATCATGCCTCTTGCCCTTGCCGCGAATGACGATCTCGCCGGACCGCCAGTCGATATCATCGATCTGCATGGCAACTACTTCGGGTGCCCGCAACCCAAGTCGCGCGACCAGCAACATCATGGCGTAGTTGCGCCGGCCTACGACGGTATCAGTCCGAACCGCCTTGACGAGGGTGTCCACCTGTTCGGCCGTCAGGTGTCGAGGCAGTCTTGCCCCATAGCGCTGTGCGACGCTCAGGATGCCTAGGGCAAGATTGGTCGGTGTTTTTCCGGCCTGGAAGAGGTACCGGAAGAAGTTTCTCAGGTGCGAAGAAAGCGTCTTATCCCGGAGCGGTGGCTTTCGCGTCGTCAGTTGCTGCAAAAAACTTGCAATGTCGGCCGCTGTGATCTGTGACAGGTCGCCGATTTCCTTCCCAAAGCGGAATTCGAGGAACCGATCGGCGATGCGCCAGCTATGAAAGATCGTTCTCTCGCTTAAGCCTCGCTGGCGACGCAAATAATTTTCGTAGTCTTGCTTGAGTTGCCCGCGCGCGCTGTCGCCGGGTGATGTCGCCAAGACTGTCTTCGTTGCTCCCAAGGTGGCCAGGAACCTGACGAAGGTCCTGATGATGAAGGCGCTGGTTTTGCTGCGGAATGACCGATACGGCGATTTGCCGATCAGTTCCACCGCCCAATCTTCGTCGAGATCGTGCAGTTTCACGCCAAGCACTACCATCTGGCTCCGCAGCACGTTGATGCAACGGCCGTATTGGGCGATGGTGGCCGGCATGTAATGCTGGCTCTCCAAATGCTTTTGAAACTGCTGCGGATAGGCCCCCAGCGGATCGCTGTGCGTCGCAGCTTCTTGATGAGTGTTGGTCGGTTTTGGTGTGGTCATGCAATGCTCCTTCTGTTGGGTGAAAAGGAGCGAGCATACGCGCGCCGGGCGGCCAAACAACTACCTTCGTGCCGAAGATTATGCCGACCGCCATCGATCGCTCGTGCGTGCTGTTCCCAGGAACCTGAGACCGACGCGGCATAATCCGGCACGCGGCATTATGCGTTTTATGCCGATCTCGGCATAACACACACTGGACCAGGCACCCGTCACGGCTGGCCCGTGAGTTCGGCCGGCAACGCTGGGGTGACGAAGGCTATAGCATGGAGGAACTGGTCGCCGAACTGGGTGCCGCCTTCCTGTGCGCCGACCTGAGCCTCACTCCCGAGGTACGCGAAGATCATGCGGCCTACATTGCCTCCTGGCTCAAGGTGCTTCGCAACGACAAGCGAGCCGTCTTCACCGCTGCCGCACATGCCCAGCGTGCGGCGGATTACCTTCACCAATTGCAGCCCTCGGAGGCTGCCCATGCGGCGTGACCTCCTCCACTACGAATTGCCGTCCCGCTTCGCCCGGCGTTACCGTCCGGTCCGCGTGCATACCGATGAGAAGGGCCTGGCTGCCTTCACTCTCGACGAATACGGCCTCCGGTTCTTCCGCATCATGGCCACCGGCAGCCCGGTTCCCGCTCAGGCCATCTGGAGCATCGTCCGCAATACTGCCAACGAAACGGGTATGCAACTCGCCATCGGCCGATGTGACGAATCGCTCGGCTACGTGATATGCGAGGTTCTTTACGCTTCCGCCGATCCTGCGATGTATCCGGTTCCCCGTCGCCTGACCTACCGTGCAAAGGTGACAATCGCGGCCCTCCAGGCCCTGCTGCACGACCTGACGAGTGATCCCGCCGGTACGGATGCCGACGTGATCGGCTTCATCGAGCGCCGCATTGACCAACTCACAATCTGAGTCCTGATCCTTTGCTCCGGAATTCCCGAACGACGTCACCATTCTTGTCGGTATGTCCGCTTTCTCCATCCGGCTTTCGTGACAATCCGCCCGCAGCCTTTCAGTTCCGGGGGTTTCTAAGCCGCCCGCCGGAGCCTGCAAGCTGCCAAGGCCGTTTCCCTGCGGGAGCCTCGGCCTTTCGCTTGCACGTGCGCTTACGCCTCCGGCTTTGGGCGGCTTATGTCCAACCCCGGAAAGGCCGCGTTGGGCGGCTTGTAACTTAGAGCAAAGGAGAAAACGCCATGACGACACAACTACTCGACATCCCGCTGTGCGAATCCCTCGACGAATTCGGCTGGGACCCCGACGAGGTTCGCGACCTGATCCGCACGACGACGCTTCGCTTCGACGAGGACGGCCTGCCGGTCGGCTACGAGGCCGAGCAGCTCTTCAGCCTCGAAGGCGCTCATCTCGGAGACTGCTTCTATGGAGATGTAACGTGAAGATCATCATCGCCGGTTCGCGAGCAATAACCATCAACACAGAAGGGACACCAGCATGAAACGCCGTGATCGAACCCTCACTGAGATTGCCAGCAAGCATCTCAACATCCCGACACTTAGAACCCGTAAGTCTGATAGCCTCGACTTTCACGACGTAAGCGTCTGGGCCGTTCGCTCTGCACTCAAAGCCGCCTTCGACGCCGGCACGCGGTCCGCCGGCAAAAATGCCGAATCCCAGGATTTGGCGCGAAAAGTCTCAGTCGAAGCCGCCCCGTCAACCTCGCTACTCATCCGAAAGGGTATGTCCCTCGTGCCCGGCAAGTTCTACCTGCGGCTCTACCACGGCCGTAACGATCCTGAGCAGCAGATGGATGAGTGGGGATTTGTCGGCCCGACATTCGGCCCACTCTCCAGCTACGTCCACACGTATTGCTGCACTTTCCGTATTCATGGTGAAAGCGACACCAGCGAGCTCTGGCTCGATACGCACGACGACATGATCCGCTGGGACGGCTGCTTCTACGGCGACATGGAAGCATTCATCGCGGGAATCGACGACAAGGCGTAGCCACCATGACGCCCGACGACATCGTTGACGACCTCTTCGTGGATGTGCCGTCGCCGCCAGCATTGAACAGAGCGCGATTCAACGAGGATAGCAGGGTCGCCAACTCGGCTCCGCCCGCCACCGAGCCTATCGGTATTACGATAACGCCCTCGGCGAGGCGATTCTAACGCACAAGCGGTTCGGCTTGCCGATGGTCGAATGGCAAGATGGCTGAATCGTTCTGGTCCTGGCCGCGAAGCTCATCCCGGACAACACCGCGCCGGCCCAGTAGCCGAGATGCGCTAATTCTCATTCCGAAGACCGCTCCCGCATCCCGCCGTCGCCAATCCGAACCATCGGGCCGGCTCCTTTCCGGCCGTTCCAAAACCCAGTTCCACCTCCCGATTTCAACTGGCTGCTTTCTTGCGATATCGAGAGTGGGCCTTTGAAGGTTTTAGATACAGACATCTCCCCGCCGGAGGCTGCGGTCAGAATTGAGCCGTTCCATTCATCCTGGGCGGTTCTCCACCCAGCCGACGCTCAATCGCAAGAAGCGTTCTGATTGCGCAATGTGTGCGTTGCCCTAACGTGATCGCCCGGCCGAAGTTTTCCGTCGCATGTCGGGGTAAACATGCTCGCCATTGGTCGGCCAGCAGCCGTCTTCCAACGGCTGCACGTTTGACAAACTGGTAACGGCATTTAACCAATTCTTCACTCTTGTGCGGTAAGGATGCAATATGCTCAAAGCGCATCCCTCATCGGGCTTCAGCCTAATCACGATCAGCATTTTGCTGACGGTCGCGGCGCTGATTTTCACATCGGTGCTGCCGGGTAAGGACAATGCAGACAACAACGGCAAAATACTTAACAACGCCAAGAAGCTGGAGCGGGTCGAGGAAGCGATGCGCTCGTTCATGGCGGCCAACGGCCGTCGCCCTTGTCCGGCCGACGGGCAGTATGCCGAGAACACCCAGTATTTCGGAGTCGAGGCGGGCACGCCCGGCATTTGTACCGGCAACACGTCTCCGACGCCCAATGCACCGCTCGGACCGGATGCAGGAACGGGCTATGTCGTCGGTGGCGTCATCCCGACTAAAACACTTGGGCTGCCGGATGAATACGCCTACGACGAATATGGCCGGCGATTCACCTACGTCGTGGATACGCGAGCAACGGAAAGCCCCGCAGCGGCAGTGACCAATAACAATAACACCCCCCCCGCCGGAAGGAGGGTCGCCCCCAAAACTCACGCGCCAGGCTGCTATAACTTGCAGCAGAGCATCAAGCTCAACGGCGCAAAGCCCGGCATCACGATCGAAAACATCAGCGGTGGCACGATCATCGACCAAACTATGTACGCCTACATTAGCCACGGCGCGAGCGGCTACGGCGCATGGCCGGCGCAAGGAAGTACCGTAGCCAATCGTATCAACAGCGGCAGCACGGATGTCGATATGCAGGTCAATGCCGGTGTGGACGCTCTCGGCGTCAGCTCTACTTTTACGTATAACACCACCAACTTCACGAACGTCAAGATTCAGAAAGATCGGGTGAACTCCACTTTACCCGCCGGCGGCACCGATACCGGCTTCGACGACCTCCTTTGGTATCGCCCCGACACGAAAAACACCTGCTGCCTCGGCGCGGCCTGCCTGCAGCCGGGGTTCATCACTGAGTTGTACTTCGGAAGCTATACCTCTGAGGTCGGCTTATTCCTGGCCGTTGGCGATGTCAATGGCGACGGCATCCCCGATCTGATTATCGGCGCTTCTCAGTACGTCTATGTCGTATTCGGCACGCGCACCGGGTTTCCCGATCCGCTGCTGCTGGACAACCTCAACGGCACGAATGGGTTTACACTAGGCCCCACCGGCTGGACGACGACGCAGTCGGTAGCCGTAGGCGATGTCAACGGCGACGGCATCCCCGATCTGATTATCGGCATCTATGGTCCCGGCTATACCTACGTGGTGTACGGCGCGCGTGGAACATGGCCGGGTGATGGCAGCGGAAGCGCCGGGGTCTATAGTCTGAGCGCCGGCGGATCGTTGATCAACGGCACGCAGGGCTTCCGGCTCGATGACCCGCCTGGAACGGGTGATCAGTTTGGCTATTCGGTCGCCGCCGGCGATATCAACGGCGACGGTTACGCCGACATCATCATCGGTGCCCATGACGCTGACGCATATTCCCTCCCTACAGGAGGTTATACTATGGGTTCCACGTTCGTCGTGTTCGGCAAAAGCACCAGCGGCAGCACATTTCTGCCCACCACAAGCTATACCTATAGCGGCACGTCGGTGACTCCTGCGTCGTACACCAATCTCATGGTCGGCGAGACGCTGGTCGGAACAAAGATTCCGAGCGGCGCGACCATCTCCAGTTGCAACGGCGGAGCCGCCATTGAGGGAACGCCCTGTCTATCGGGCAATCCCATCGTTCTGTCCGCCGCCCCGACGGGAACGGGATCGTTCACCGTGGCCACGGCACCCGTCATCGCCACAGCGACTCCCCGCGGCCTCACCACGCTCATCGACGGCGTACAAGGCATCCGGCTTGATAGCGTGGGTAACTCTTATTACTGCGGCACAGCCCTCGCAGTCGGGGATATTAACGGCGACGGCGTCGGCGACCTCGTTATCGGCTGCTCCTCCGCCACCGGCGAAGCCTTCGCCCTGTTCGGCAAGAATTCCGGCTTGCCCTTTTTGGCAAGCACAACGTACAGCTGGACCAGCGGCGCATCCATTACTCCGGCTTCCTACAGCGACCTGATGGTCGGCGAGACAGTGGCCGGAAGCGGCATTCCCACCGGCACGACCATCGCCAGTTGCAACGGTGGAGTGAATACGGACGGGACGGTCTGCACGTCCAGCGTCGTACTTTCCGCCAGCCCGAGGGCGGCCGGCGCGCTCTACGTGGCCACGGCACCGCTTGCCACCGGCACCGGCACGTTCATCGACGGCACGCAGGGAGTCCGGCTTGATGCCGAATGGAGCGGAAATACAGTAGCCGCCACGGACTTCAACGGCGACGGCATCGCCGACCTGATCCTCGACGCATCGTCTTACGAAAACCTCAATGAATACGTCGTGTTCGGCAAAAACTCCAGCATGGCACTCCTGGCCAGCACGACGGCGAATGGAACCACCAGCAACTCAACAAGCCTCGCCCTGAATTCATATACTGATATTATGGCAGGCGAAACGCTCTCCGGCACCGGCATTCCGGCCGGCACGATTATTAGCTCTTGTACAGGTGGCACCGTTTGCACAGGTACGCTTACTCTTTCAAATGCCGCAACGGTAAACAATAACGCAACCATCACCGTGGCAACAGCGCCGCTCAATACCGGTACCGGTACGTTTATTGACGGCACACATGGCGTCCAGTTCGCGGGCACAATCCCTGGGGGTCCCTCCACCCACGCCATGACCAGCGGCGATATCAACGGCGACGGCTACGCCGACCTGATCGCGAGCTTCACGCTCAACGCCGGCGGGGGGAACACGTATGTGATATTCGGCAATAGTGGAAACTGGACGACGCCTCAGACGCTCAGCAACTTGCTCGACGGCACTCACGGCTTCCAGCTAACGAGCGCCATCGAAGGGGAATACCCTGCGCTGGCCACAGGCGATATCAATGGCGACGGCATTCCCGATCTGATTCTGGGCGTACCGTTTACCCCCATCGAAAGCCTTGGCCCCGGTTACGTTTACACTTACTTCGGTCACAAGAACAATCCGGCCAATCCCTGGCCCAATCCGAGCTACAACATCGACGGATTGTAGATTAGCACCTCGCATTTCTGCGAGGCTTTCCCTGCGATCGCCAGTGCTTCCGGACCGCTCTTTGCCACGGCAGCCGTCGACTTGCGACGTACGCTCCGCCAATACCTGGCGGAATTCTGCGTTCAAGCGTCGAAAAGGATTTGCGCGGCGCGCGGAGGCAGGCTCGCAAAGGCGTCGATACTGTCGCCGTTCGCTTGCGGGATTAAGGGCTTCGCAAGGCCATTATGGCTCGCCCGCCACTGGACGCAATCCTGCGAAAAGATGACCCCGCGAATGGCCGGAAAGCCGGCAACGTGAAACCAGCATCGGGCCGTTGAATACGACACTCCGGCACACACGGCAAACTCTTCGACGTTTAACGCCTGATCCAACCGGCGTTTGTCCAAGACAGATTCAAGTGAGATGCCTGGGCAGTTGCTTGGCCGTCACACGAAAGCACATCGTTAGGCTGGCTGCAATAGTGAGGGGTGATAAGCTATGGCACTCTCAGTAACGTCTATACCTTATCGATAACCGGTCTGGCCCGTAGCGATTCGGGCCTTTGGTGCCCCGGCAGATCATTAGAAGCACTTGCGCCAACACATTACACAAGCCGATCACATTCATCAGTGTATGCGGATATGCATCAGCCGCAATCGTGAGCGCCCCGAGCCTCTGAGCTAAATTGAAACATACGGGGAATAAGAACAGGACTGCAAACAAAGGCGGAATCGCCAAATCCATAAGGCGCGCAGCGTAGGCTGGAATAACGACCACCGTGGTAAGTAAGCCGGTAGCCGTTCACAGTTTCTGAACTGATCTTGGTGAAAACAGGCGTTTGGGGTTAGGTTGTCGCGGCCATGAGCCAAGCCGCGACCAGTCACGAATGCCCGCAATGCGCCGCTCTGCGGCGGCAGATCGCCGAATTGGAAGCGCGTTTGGCCAAGCTGGAAAAGAATTCGACCAATTCGTCGAAGCCGCCGTCGAGCGATTTCGTCAAGCCGGCCGCCGCCCTGAAGAAGTCGCGGAAGGGTCGCAAGCCTGGCGGCCAACCGGGACATCCCAAGCACGAGCGGACTCCCTTTACGGAACAGCAGATCGACCGCCGCTGGGACTATTCCTTCGATCGCTGCCCGGACTGCGCCGGAAAGCTGAAACTTCTGGAGCAGCCGGCCAGCCTCGTGCAACAGGTCGAAATCGTGATGCGGCCGATCCACGTTTCGGAGCACCGCGCCCGGGCCTGTTACTGCGCCAAATGCCGGACGACGTTCATCGCGCCGCTGCCGCGAGAAGTCCGCAAGACGGGACTCCTCGGTCCGCGGCTGACGGCTCTGGTCGGTTACTTGAAAGGCGGCTGTCATTGTTCCTACAGCACGATTCGCAAGTTCCTGCGCGATGTGATTGGAGTGACCGTCTGTCGCGGGCAGCTCCGCAAGGTGTGCGGCAAAGTCTCGAATAGCCTGGAATTCTCCTACCAGGAATTGCTGGCGATGTTGCCGAAGGAAAAGCAACTGAACGTGGACGAGACCGGGCATCCGGAAAACGGCGAGCGGTTGTGGACCTGGTGCTTTCGAGCCTCGCTCTTCACGCTGTTCAAGATCGCTCCGTCACGGAAGAGCGATGTGCTCGTGGAAGCCCTGGGGACCGAGTTCAACGGCGTGCTTGGCTGCGACTACTTTAGCGCTTATCACAAGTACATGCGGCTGAACAAGAACGTGCTGGTACAATTCTGCCTGGCGCATCTGATCCGCGACGTGAAATTCCTGGTGGGCCATCCGAACGCCAAGAATCGGACCTACGGCCGGCGGGTCTTGGGCACGTTGCGTAACCTGTTCGGAACCATCCATCGCCGCGACCAATACGTGTCGGAAGAAACCTTTCGCAAAGCGTTGTCCAAACGGGCCGAGGCCCTCTGGGTTGAGGCCACGCGTGGGGTGCCTTATACGCGCGAGGCCGAGGCATTGGCGAAGCGATTTCACGATCACGGAATTGAGTACATCGAGTTCGTAACGAGGCCCGGCATCGAGCCCACCAACAATCTGGCGGAGCAGGCGATTCGCTTTGTGGTGATCGACCGGAAGATTACGCAAGGCAGCCGAAGCGAAGCGGGCCGCCGCTGGCTGGAACGCATTTGGACGACGATGGCGACCTGCGCTCAACATGGCAAAAGTGTGTTCGATTTCATCGACACAACGGTGCGAGCCTTCTTCCGAGGAACTCCGTGTCCCTCGTTGCTCTTCGACGACACGGCCTGAGCCGCCCTCGGCCTCGTCCGCTCACCGCCTCCGCAATTCAAAACCCTCCACGGGTGCGACCCGCTCCCCAGGTACGGCGAGAAACCGTGAACGGCTACGTAAGCCGGCAATATAATACCTCAGCGGCGCGGCGTGCATGACCTCTGTGATAGTGTGGGCATGGCTTATGGCGGCGGGAGCCATCAATAAAGACAAGACGGCACCGATCGCCAAATAGCCAATCATGATGAGAATAAACGTGTGCCGGCTCATCCGGCGATCACACCTGAGATAATGTACTAGCTGTTCCATATACCTTGTGCTGTTATGTGTTGCTTGGCGTATCATAGAGGCAACTCGTTAACACACCGTTAAGGCGCTCGTCCACCGAGAATGGCACTTCCAACACGCACCGGTTCATAGCCG
Organism: Pirellulales bacterium; assembly: GCA_036267355.1. NCBI lineage: Bacteria > Pseudomonadati > Planctomycetota > Planctomycetia > Pirellulales > Pirellulales bacterium. The sequence continues at coordinate 10,555 of DATAWG010000134.1, forward strand.
CCGCCAGGTTCTTTCCATCGGCGTAGCTTCGCCGAGCGGATCGCGGCGGCGGGATGTAGGTTGTGGGCCACGCGGCATCTATTGCGGGCTATCCGCAAACTGGCCGGTATTCTTTTCGGCCGGGGCCGGCGCAGCCGTCGGCTCACCGCATACGCACCAGCGACACCGGACAATACCTCGTGGAATTCTGCGTTCAAGCGTCGAAAAGGATTTGCGCGGCACGCGGAGGCAGGCTTGAAATGCCGGCAGCATTGGCGCCGTTGCCTTGCGGGATTGAGGGCTTCGTAAAGGCAGTGTGGCCGGCCCGCCACTGGACGAAATCCTGCCAGAAGATGACCCCGCGAAACGCCGGAAAACCGGCGAGGTGAAACCAGCAGCGCGCCGTTGAATAGGACACACCGGCGCACACGGCAAACTCTTTGGCGTTCAACGCCTGATCCAATCGGCGTTTCTCCAAGACAGATTCAAGCCGGATGCCTCGCAGTTGCTTGTCCTGCCTTTGACCCGAGAGCGTTTCCTTGTCGCCCCGCTTCATACCTGCACTTCCGCCCTTTCTGTCGCGTATGCCAGTTGTTGCTTCGACCCTATTACAAATAGCATATCAGAAATCAAAGGCCATGTCTCGCGGAAAGTGGCTGTGAGAGCCAGTTTCAAGGATGTTATCCGCTGGCACCGAGACACTTGTTATTGCGGGAACGACGGCCCTTTTCCGGCCGGCGATCGCACGATATTACACATACACATCGCACAAACACATGTCAGCGAATGTAACACAGTTACTGCACTATTACTGCACGCACCGATAACCTATTGATTTATAATGGAGCGGGTGAAGGGAATCGAACCCTCGTTACAGGCATAGTGGTTTATAGTGGTGCAAGACACCGCAGTTTTGCTCGACATCCGGGCTAAAATGCAGTAAGCTTACTGCATAAACTGCACTGGTCCTATGGCATCGATTTACAAAAGAGAGACTTCGCCGTTCTGGTGGATTCAATTCATTGACGCCGACGGTGAGCGGCGCAACAAGTCCACCGAATTGAGGGCGGACGATCCTGCTCAAACCGTCAAGGCACGCGCCCTGAGAGCGCAACTTGAAGCCAAAGAACTCAATCGCAGCGCCGGCCAAATCACTGGCGGCGGCTGGGATACCTGGGTGCCGCAATACTTGGAACGGCACTGCCAAAGCCCGCGCACACTGGAACGCTACACCGGCACTTGGTCTTGGCTTGCGTTCTGGCTGCAAGAAAAGCATTACCACTCACCTCGCGTCATCACCTACCGAAACGCCCTTGAATACATCGACTGGCGTACCAATTACAAGAAGAAAACAGGCAAGACGGCGGGACGCAACACAGCAATCATGGAATTGAAGCTCCTCGCCATGATAATGGGGGAGGCCGTGCGGCTCGGCCATGCCGACGCCAACCCGCTGGTGAGCCTCAAGCTGCGGCGAGACAAAGCCGCTAAAAAGCCGGAACTGACTGACAAGGAAATCCGGATCATTCGAAAAGCGTTGAAGAGCGAGCCGGAATGGATGCGGATCGCGTTCGATATTGCCCTGCACACCGGCTGCCGGTTGCGGGAAACGCGGTTGCCGCTAAACTGCATCGATTTTGCGGAGAACAAAATCACCTTCCCGTCCCCGAAAGGCGGCGAAGATCGGGCGTTCTCCGTGCCGATGCCGTCGGCGCTACGCCCGCTGTTTGAGCGCGTCCGCAAGTCGAGAAAGACATTCACCGTTGAGTTTCCATTTCAGCCGTCGCGCCGCTGGCAGCAATTCTTCATCAAAATCGGTCTGCCGCATTTGTGCTTTCATTGTCTGCGCGTCACCTACGTTAACCGTCTCCGGCGGGCCGGTGTGCCGCGTGAGGCCGCCATGCGGTTGGTGAATCATTCATCCGAACTGATCCATCAAATCTACCAACGGGAAAGAGTCGAGGACGTGGCACAATGGCGTGACGCTGTCGAATTTCCCGTGTAAAGTATCTGTTCCTTGTTGGCCATTACCGAAGATATTGATCGGCACTGGTATCCGCACACATGGCTACATCTCCAATGTGAATTAGGTGCTCAATGTCGCGGCCGATGTCCGTCGCACTCTGCGGCGATTCTCCGGTTCGACATTCAGTCGGCGAAAAGCGGCTGCGATGGAGTTCTGCCTTGGCCGTGAAAACTCGTTGCATTTCATCAAGGGACCAGCGGCGCCATTCGAGGAGCCGGCCTTGGTAACGATCGAAAGCGGCCGTCAGTTGGCGGAAGACCTGGGATTCCAATTGCTTCTGGATTCCCTGAACAAGTTTCGGCTTACCGAATAGCCCCATGAGCGGGCGCGTCACCTCGGCATGTAGTTCCGGTCTGGCACAATCGAGGAGCGGCAATCCTGCGATTCGAAATGCACCAATGATATCGGTAGTCCCGGCGGCGGAATGGTCCCCGCATTGTTGCAATGTGTTGGTCACCGCCTGATTCAGTTCCTGAATGCCCGTAGCGGCGATGGCGGCAATTCGTTGGGCAGCATAGTCGGCGGCCGATTGGACTATTCCGGTAACATCCTGCGTGGGCCCGGCATGGCTATCCCAACTCGATGCGATTCGGTCGGCGGCCTGCGTTAGCACGTCGTGAGCCATTATGCCGGCGGCCGGAAACGGTTTGGGGACCGAATAGCGAGCACGATCCATTTGCGCGAGCGTTGTCGACAGGGATTGTTCGATGAGCTGTGGCTCGAGAGCGGAGGCCGTGTTCGGACCGGCGACTATTCGCTTTCTCAAAGCCGCCACCACTGCGTCCCGGAGGGCACCGATCTTTCGGCGCATCGAGACTTGAAATCGCTGCCGATGATCATCCAGACACGGAAGCAGCATCTCGCGACGCCAATCATCACAGAGTCTTGCACCGTCGGCCTTGATGCTGACGGAATACACAGGCGTATCCCTTGCGATCTCCGCGTGCAACTGCCGTCGCGCATATTCGGCCGCCCGCTGTTGATCCCTATCCGATAGAAGGTCTGCCTTGCTCAATAAGACCATCGCATCGGCGCCGGCCTCATAGAGAGAATGCACCAGTGACACGTCGTCGGCCACTAGCGTGGACGAAGCGTCCACCAGCACGATCCCGAGATCGCATCGCGGCAAATACCAAAGCGATTCGGCGCTGCCAGCCGTCGCCAACGAACCGAGGCCGGGAGTATCGACAAATGCCAAACCAGCGCGAAGAATCGAAGACGGGAGTTCCAATTGAATTCGCGTCACGTGCTTGCTATTCGCGGGATTCTGCTGTTCGGCGGCGAACTCAACCAAACGCTTCGCAGCAACAACCACTGAGGGCGCCTCTGCCAGATCGATAACGGCGCGTGCCTCATCGCCGTACACGGTGCGAATCGGTATGGCCGTCACCGGCGTGACCCCGACCGGCAAAGCGTCGGTTTGCAGAAGATAGTCCAAAAGCGACGATTTGCCGGAACTTACACGACCGAACACCGCGATTTCAAATACGTCGGATTCGAATCGCTCGGCCAGCATTTCCAGGGTCGCACGGAACTCCACCAAACCGTATTTGGTAATGATTTGACCAAGCTCATTGAGCAAGCGCCCTGCATCACCGGTTTTCTCAAGCCGCTCCAATCGCGATTGCATCTCACGTCCGGGACCTTGGGCCAAGAACGCGTCCATTCGGTTCAGGATATCTTGAAGCTGGGCAATCATTGCTTCTAATGCACGGGCGTCTTCGTCCGTCAAAGCGCCGTATCCGCGAACAATTCGCGGGCCCATTTCATCGACAGACACTCTCGCCGCCATGATCGCCGCGCGGGCAGCCCAGACAGCACTGATTCGCTTTTCCGCCAGCGGGATGGCATGGGTTTGCAGCAGCCGAAGCATGCTGTTTCGGACACGAACGGCATAGTCGGCGATGACCCTTCCTTGGACCGGTGTGGCGTCAGGAACATGCTCCGAGAATGGCGACGGCGGATGCGTCGAGTCCAGATATTGGAGCATTTTTGACAAAAGTTCGTCGACGGATTGAAAAACCGTGCGGATGTGCGACTTGTGATTCTCGTTGAACATAGCGAATTGAATATTCTCAGGCAGAGTCTGGCAAAGTTGCGCCCTCGGTTCTGGCAATGCCCTGCGGGATGGAAGGTTTTTAGCGGGCTATCAGAACGGAGCAAGTGGCGTAACTGATAACCCGTTTCGACACCGATCCCAGCAGCCAGCGCTTGATGGCACTCTTGCCGCGGTGTCCCATCACGATCAAATCGACCTTTTCTTCATCAGCGCAATGCAAGATTTGCTCCGCGGCGTGGCCAATCGCCACCCGCGTTTCCAACACGATACCGACTGCCGCTGCTAATTTACGCAGATCGGCGAAGATCGTCTGATAGTGTTCGGTGGCCAATTCAAGTATTGTCGTGCTCTCGACTATCGACGCCGGCTCCGGCAGTTGGGCAACCGCTAAAACCGTGATTGATGCGTCAAATTTCTCGGCGATTTCCAGGCCGAGGCGAAATGCTCGGTAGGCGGAAGGTGAACTGTCGCAAGCGATCAGGATTTTCTTGAACATCGCATCGTTCTCCCGTCGGTTGGATTCGTCCACTCGGCCGTTGACCACTTCGGTCAACGGCGCTGTCAATTGCTGCGGTTGAGATAAAGCCTGAATGTTTGATGGTTTCTCAGGATGTGTTAACGATGGACGATGCATTCGCGGAGCGATTGAACCGTTGCCAGAGCTTCCTTGAGGCGGTCAATCTCCGGCGCAACCTTAACTGAATCGACCAGCCGCCGTCGGCTAGCCGTGTCAAGCACACCGCGGGTAGCCTCAACCGCGCCTTGAATGCGACGATCCAGCGCATCGCGGAATTCCTGGACGCCTTTATCCAAGTATTCCAGCACGCTCCATTGCAGATATCCGATGTTGCGAGTTACCAGATATTCGACTTGCTCCATTATCCGCCGGCGAATACGGGATTGACGCAGTCGCCGCGGAAAAAGGCGATCGATCCACGCCTCGGGAATCGCCGCAAACTTAATCGTCCATTTGTGAGTCCGCCAGAATGGCCGATCGATCTTCACCGGTTCTCTGCCAGACTGCGAGGACTCCTCAGCCACTTCGAACACTTCGCCAACCAATCCGTGAACCGCGGCGAAGAGCTGATTCGTGACGTGAGATTGGGCCGACAGGGCGTCTTTCAACTGCTCTTCGCACGAATCATAGACCGCGCTGAATTCTCGTTCGAAAAAATCAGGGACTGCCGCCGCGATCGTGTCGCGGGCCGATTCTTCAGTCCATCCAGCACCATCACGTTCCTGAGATGCACGCACAATCCTTTCAAAAAATGTCAGGCTTGCGGGCAGCAGTCGGCCGGCGTAGCTCTTGACAACGTTGGCGATTCGCATTTCGTCTCGCTTGAGTTGTTCGGCCACAAGGATTCGCTTTTCCTCGATCTTCGTCAGGCGTTGCTCGAACTGATGCACCCGTTCTCGAAGCTCGTCCACGGGCATCTGCAAGCTGCGTATGGCGAGCGCCAAGCGTCGCTGCACGTCGGTGAGAACTTCGTCGGTTTGCCTGGAGACCGCACGAGTTAGCACGTCACATTTCTCCTCAACGAGAAAATCGACAATAAGGTGCTCGATATCTGCCATGCCGCTGCGCTGCCAAGCGGCGGAATCGTTATTGCGGCGGGCGGCTAGCCCCTCGCGAGCCGAGGTGCAAAAGATCTGTGGTGGCGATTCAAAGCCGGCTTGTTCACAGAGCACCTGGCGAAGAAACTCAACGGCCGCCTGGCGATCATTCCCTTCGAGATAATCCGCCTTATTCAGGATGAAAAACAGTCTCGCTAGCTTGCGGCGAGCGATTTTGAGAAAATCGATTTCCACTTCCGTGATTGGCGGATCGGCAGACACCACAAACAGAGCCGCGTCGCACTGCGGCAGGAAGTTGAACGTTGCTTCCGTGTTGTGGCGATACGTCGAGCCGATGCCCGGCGTGTCGATCAACTCCAGTCCGTCGCGCAGAATCGGCGCCGGGCAAGCGGCCTCGACTTGCCGAACGCCTAACCGGTTGTGCGGATTGGCCATCTCCGTGACGAAACGCGCCAGGAATTCGGCTAATTCAGCGAAGTTTGAGGCGGCGAATCGTTCCTCGGGTTTACCGTCAAACAAGACTCGCGCCGAAAGCTGCTTGCTGCCATGCACGAAGGTCGGAATCGACGTGGCCGGCACCACAGCCGAGGGCAGAATCGATTCGCCGACCAGGGCGTTAATCAGCGTGCTCTTGCCACGCTTGAATTGGCCGAGAACGGCCAGATGACAACGAGCCGTGCGCAACCGCTCGCCGAGTGCGTTGAGCCGGACACGGTCGGCGGCGAATTCCTGGCCCAGACTGCCGATTGACAGGGCGGCGCGCGCCAAGAATTTGCCAAACGGCGGCGGATTGCTGATTTCAACCGAGAGCATATCCAGTCCTTCGATGGCGAACGATAGTCCGGAATTCAGTTTACGCCGCGCGCTGCGTCGTCCAGGAAAATCTTTTGGTAGAGATCCTGACCGAAACTGGTTTCCAAGGGCTCGCCTTCAGTGATTTTGAACGTACGAGTCCCGTCAGCCAGCCTTTCGGCACGCAGAAAAATCGCCGCCCGCAGTTTTTGATCGAACATGCCGTGCGCAAATTCATAGAAATGCGTGACGAATACGATTTTGACCTGCCTTTCCAGCAGGGCGCAAACAATCTGCCTGGCGATTTCGGAGCCCTCGCGCTCGTTGGTCGAGGCAAAAGATTCGTTACAGAGCAACAGCGCGTTCGGTTCGATGGACTCCACGATCCGGCTCATCCTCGCAAGCTCCTCGTCGAGTTTGCCGTGCTTCATCGTAGTGTCTTCTTCGCGCTTATAGTGGGTGTACAGACCGGTGCAAAGGTCGGCCGCGAACGATTCGGCGGCGACGAACATGCCCGAGTGCATCATCAACTGAGCCACACCGACGCTTCGCAGAAAGCTCGACTTTCCGCCTTGATTGGCGCCGGTGACGATCGCGAGGCTGTTACCGTTCGCGTCGAGATCGTTGCCGATCACCCGCTTCTCGGTCGTCAGCGCGAGACAAACGTCGTGCAACTCGCTGAAGTGGAAGGTGCGCGAGCCGATTGGTTCTGGCTTGGGAAGTACAAGCGGGATGCCTTTCGCGGTCAGCCGATCTTGGACGTTGAGGCAACCGACATAGAAGGCAAGCTCCGTGCGCAGCATGGCGAAGAAGCTGAGGATGTGATCGGTAGCTTGAGCGACTGCATTCGCGACCAAATTGATCCCGCGCGTGTGCATGTCCGATAGAATTTCCGCCCCGACTATGTCGCGATCATCGACGCGAAAGGAATAGGCCGCGGATTTCGTGCCAAGCAGGCGCGCGAGCCAACTCGGATTCTTCCCACGGGGTTGTCGCAGCACGTAGTTGGCCCCTTCATTGCCGCGTCCCAATTCGGCACTCAGCAGCACGCCCCGCCCAAACTTCAACTCGCTCAAATGGCTGCGGATTTCGGCGAAGTATTCGTCGCTGAATTCCCGTTGAACCATTGCAAACAGGTCGCGAAAGCCTTTCGACCGGAATTGGTCGATCCGCGCGTCGGCGACCGCTTTTAGCCGTTTCAGCATTCGCGTCAGCATCGGTAGGATTTCGACGGCGCCGTACAAGACGGATCTCGGAGAGAGGGTGCCGATGCCATAGAAGTGCCTTCGCTTTTCCTCGGTCGTCGCGACCGCAATTGCATGCAGTTCCCGGACGACCTCGGCGTTTTTGACGCAATCATCCAATATGGCTTGTCGATGGAGAATCGTCGCAACGTCGTTCTGCAGGCCGGTTAGAACCGCCGATCGAGCCACGGCCAACAGGGCCTTGTCCTCTCCCGCCATGGCGTTCAAAAGCGTGTTTAGCTCCAAATCCTGGACGAGGTCCGACTCGTGGCCAGGCAACGCCTGCTGCGGATCAAAATCCCGATCGGGGTGCATCAACAGCGCTTTCATGGCTTCACCCGTCGCTTGATCCAGTCGTAGGTCACTCGATGCTTTTCCGCGACAGCCAAAGCGTAGGCGATGCCTTCGGCCGGTCGGCGCTCGATCTTGAAGGTGCGAATCGCCGGATCCGCCGGGTCGACCGTGCTGACCATGCTCACCGTCTTTTCATTGAACTCCGACAGCTCCGTCAGAAACGTGACCCAGACCCCGATCGCGTCCAATTGCGAGATGCGCGCCATGACCTTTTTGCTCAAATCCACGGCGTCGTCGAGCGTGGTGGAAGAAAATATCTCATTCATGATGACGATACTGTTGGGAGTTGCCCGCTCCAGGATTTCGTGGATGCGTATCAGATCGTCCTGCAGCTTGCCGCGAAGAGTCTGAATGTTTTCCTCCCGCTCAAAATGGCAGAAGATGCGGTCGAACAAAAACAGCCTTGCCTCCGTCCCGGGAACCGGCAGACCAAGACTCGCCAGATAGTGTAACTGGCCGAAGGTGCGGGCAAACGTGGTCTTGCCGCCTTGGTTCGGACCCGAAACGACCAAGTTGCGCTCCGACCCGGTTAGCGAAAAATCGTTCCGTACAACGTCAGTTTTCTGCTCGACCAGCTTCTCTGCCAAAGACAGGTCGAATGCGGCGCGGCTGCCGACTTCCTTGGACGACTGAGAAAGCGTCGGATAGCAAAAGGCAAGACCAGCGCGTCGGAATTTGGCGACATGCGAAAGATAGGCGACGTAGAACTGGATTTCTCGGTCGAAACGCGCGATCGTTTCGTCCGGATACGCTGCATGTTCGAGGTAATAGGATTCCAGTGTGCGGAAGGTATCCGGATTGAGCCGCGCGACGCCTTCGAGAATTCGGGCCTGGATGTGGTTCATGCCCGCGCGTTCCGGAAGCTTCGAGCGGTAGTCTTTTACGGCACCGCGCCGAAATTTCTCGAACGTCGCCTCCACTTTCACGCTATAGTCGGCCTCGCCGTCGTACTCGCGGACGATCACGCTGCTATCGTTGAGCACCAAGCAATACCGAATCGCCGATAGGGCCGATCCGAGGCTTGCCGTGTCCGCGGCGAGCTTCATGAATTGCGGAGATGCCAGGTAGCCGTCCAAGTATTCACGAAAGCCCCGAAGCCCGCGCGATTTCACGACGTTGCCATGCAGATGTTCCCGCAAGTGCTGCAAGGCGTAGCAATAGACTTCCGCGGCGCTCAACAGCCACGGCTCTCTTTCATATCGGTAATGAGATCGTTTCGTCCGATCGAGATACATGCGCATCGTGCGCATCCATTCGGCGAAGGCTTGAATGGCAGCCGACAGACCCTGCTCGTCGAGATCTCGCATCACTTCTTGGCGAAACACGACGGAATCGAGATCGGCGAGCGGCATGCGAAAGAAGGGGCCAAGGTCGTACTCCTTCCAGCCCTTCGTGACGGCTTCCACGATCTGATCGAGATGCAGATCGCGAAAATAGATCGGCGCTTCGCGCAGCTCGCCCCAACGACCCGCGTCCGGTACCGGGGATAAGACACTGCAAAACATCGTCGGTTTCGCATTGGCCGACGACGGCCGCGAATTCGCCACAACCGACTGACTCAGATCGATCGGAGTCGATGCAGACCCGGCCATAATTACTCCTACCAAGTGTCCCTGACGACTCGTAAGCGAGCGTGCGCGGGATCGCACCAAGTAGGAGTTATCAGCCCGCATCAGAGGCGGGCACGTTTCCGGTGAACTCCATCACCGTCGGCGGCCTTTCCACCATCCTTAGTAGTATATCTGGGAAATCTCCAGCCGGCCATAACGGAGGAAACAAAACGACGAGTCAAAACTCCGCATCGGGCAAGCTGGAACTTGCCAGATAATGATGCCCGGCGATATACGTCAAGGCCCGCACGTTGGCCTCCTGCTCGTTCTGGTTCAGCAATGCTCGCCGCGTCGCCTCTCGTTTGATCACATAACTGAGCATGTCCTCGGCTGCCTCCTGAAAACGCGCCGCGGATTGGGCGAGTAAAAAACGCGACGACTCTTGGTTCGGCAAAACGGCTACTAAAACGCCGAGATGCCGCAGACACACGCCCTCCGATCGGCGAAACCGATCGCGATACTCAGGCTGCGCCAGAAGATCGGCCATTCGAGCGATATACTGCTTCTCGGCTTCACGCACGAAACAGCAGGCCCGGCAACTCGCCGTTCGAGCGACCAATCGGGCAACACGAATTGCAGATACTTCGGGCTCAAGCGCGGCGGCCGCAAGCTCGGCAGCCAGCCGCTGCATCAACCGTGGAAGACCGGCGCTCAGGCCCAGCGTCGAACTGAGTGTAGCAAGCTGCCAGGTATGGAGCGGACAGAAACCTAAGTCCTCGGCGAAAAGCCGTTGGGTGCTCTCCTCCGTCGCCAATTGATATTGGAAATGGCGAAAGAAATCGAAAAGCGATTTCGCCAAGTGATCGCACACCGTGCAACCGTGGACGGCCGGTTTCTCGACATTGAGTTCAGGCTGCGACACAGAGGGCACGACCCAATCAAAACCATTGCCGGTAGGATCTGCCGCGGGCGCCTCGGCAAGGGGCTGGCCCGCAAGTATGCCTTCGCGAAGGGCTTCCAGGCGAGACCGCAGAACGGCATGGCGAGCCCTTTGCTCCGGTTTGCTCATCAGTCGCGTTGCGGAGCAATTCGATGGCGCGATCGCAAGCTTTTGCTCCATGTCCCGACGTTCGGCTTCCAACAGCCGCGTGGCGTGGTTGACGATCGCCAGAAGAAACGTGGTGGAACGGTCTTCAGCCAAGAACCTGCCCAATTCGGCTTCCAGATCGCCGATGCCGCCCGCGTCGGGTTCTTGTTGAGGGCCGTCCATTTTCGCTGCCAGGGCCGCCCGGGCCGAGACTGGGAAGATGCGAAAATCGTCCATCAAGATCTGACTGCGAAGCGTGCCGCGCAAGTATTCCAATGCCGTTGCACGATCCGATTCTTGCAGCAGATCGCACTTATTGACCACGAAAAACAACTTGCGGACGTATTGCCGAAGATCGCGCAGCAGCACAACTTCTGCTTCCGTCAGCGGCGAATCGAGGGCGGTGACGAACAACACGGCGTCACAGTGCGGCAGAAATTGATAGGTCGTTGCCGTGTTGGCGCCGACAGCCGACCCAACGCCCGGCGTGTCGACAAACTCCAATCCACGGCGTAGGAAGGGAGAGGAGACCTCGACGTACACGGCCTTGATCTGCCGTTGATTGCCGGGATTCCCCTCTTCCGTAACGTAGTCCCGCAGGGCCGAAATCGGCAACTCCTGATCGAACGACAGCCGATCGCTTGGCAGAAGCACTCGATCCCGCGGTCCAAAACGCAGGATCGTGACGACCGACGTCAACGGCAGGAGTCCGGTTGGCAGCAGTTCACGCCCGATGATCGCGTTCATCAACGAGCTTTTCCCCCGCTTGAACTGTCCGACCACGGCCAGTGTAAACCTGTCTTCGGCCAGTTTCACGAACAATTCATGACAATCGGCCCGTCGCGACTCGCTGCCACGGCGCTTCAGAAATTCGTCCAAAACGCGGAGCGATTGTCCAACGGCCTGCTTTTGCCGCACGTATTGCTGTAGCGCCGGCGCGGACTCGGTCGAAACGGCTGTCGCACGCACATCCGCCATCGGACGAATCTCCATAGATCGACAATGCATCCCGCGCGGCGATGAAGCGGACCTCCGGCAACTGTTTCCGGAGCCGTTGCATCGACGGCAACCTAGCGTGGCGAGATAGATATCGGCGCGCCAGATACTCCCGCCAGCAAATTGCAATTGGCAGGAGTCATTAGCCGAAAGGCATTTTGGGGGGACTCCATCCCCATACCCATAATCATGCACGGCGGAAGCCGAGAGTCAAGCCGTTGGATTCTTGGATTCGGACCCGGCGGTCGATTCTTGACCGACTGCCGCGCGGGCCGTTAGAATCCAGGTGTGGGATGGAGTCCCCCGCAAAACGAAACTGCCGCCATTGGCTGATGACTCCTACCGTTTGTCCTAGCGGTTGGAGTCTTTATGTTGGTGCCGGTGTTTCTCTCTAACCTCAGACGGCCATCGGTCTCGGTGCATCTTTTTTGGCGATCGACAGGGCTTTCCGTGTCTTGCCAGCATCATTGCCGCCCTAATCCAAGAGGCTCCTGATGTTCTCTGCAAAAACTGTTGCGCCCGGTATCGCGATCGGACCGGCAATAGTTTGGGCTCCGGCCGCCATCACGGTCGTTCACCAAGCTATTCGGCCGCATCAGGTGGCCATCGAACGGCAACATCTCGACGCGGCCTTGAAAAGTGCTCAGTTCGAACTCCACGAAATCGAAGCACGCGTTCTCACTTCGGTCGGCCAATCGGCCAGCGGCATATTCACCGCGAGCTTGCGGATGCTCGAAGATCCGCATCTACGATCGGAAATCATCAAGGCCATCGAATCGCGACACGTCAATGCCGCGACCGCGGTCCAAACGGTCGTCGACGAATACGCTCGCAAGATGGCAGCGGCCCAAAGTGAATACCTCGCTGCCCGGGCCGAGGATATTCTTGACATGGGGCGGCGATTGCAGCGGCATCTTCGCCGGCAGGAATCGCCGCGCGTTCCAGAAATGCCGGAGCCGCGCGTTCTGATCGTCGAAACGCTGGCCGCGACGGAACTGATCGCCCTGGATCGCGCAAAACTGCTGGCGATCGTCATGACGCAATCGGCGCCGACCTCCCATGCCGCGTTGTTGGCTTCAACCTTGGGAATCCCCGTCGTCGCCCGGGCACCAGACCTATGGGGACGAGTGGAAAGCGGTGACACGGTTGTCGTCGACGGCAACGCAGGAGGCGTGCTCGTTCGTCCGACGGAACTGGCCTTGCGGCAATATCGCACGCGCCGCGAATTGTTCGAGCATTTTTCGGGAGAGGTCGCCGGACTGCGAGAGCATCCAGCGACGACCCTCGACGGCCGAACGATTCGCCTGACGGCTAACGTCAGCCTGGCCGAGGAAATCCCCTACGCGCTTGCCCAGGGTGCTGACGGAATCGGATTGGTGCGGACCGAATTCTACTATTTGTCCCACGCGGAAGCGCCCAGTGAAGCGGAACAGTTTGAGTTTTATACCGGCCTCGTGCGGAGCATGGCTCCCCGTCCCGTCACGTTTCGAACGTTCGATTTGGGGGGCGACAAGGCGGGCGCCAACCATGAGCCGGAAGCGAATCCAATGCTCGGCTGTCGCGGAATCCGCCTTTTGTTCGAGCAGCCCGAACTGTTCGAGACGCAACTGCGAGCATTATTACGCGCATCGGCGTTCGGAACGGTCCGGATCATGTTCCCATTGATCACGAGCCTGACAGAATTTCAGGACACGATGCGTATCGTGAATCGCGTCAAGGAGGATTTGTCGCGGCAAGCTATTTCCTTCGATCCGGGGGTCCAGTTCGGCTGCATGATCGAAACACCGGCAGCGGCGGCAATTCCCGACCTGCTTGCCCATGAAGTCGAGTTCTTCAGCATCGGCTCGAATGACTTAATTCAATACACATTGGCCACGGATCGCTTGAACTCTCGGGTTTCGTACATTTACGAACCGCTCCATCTGGCCATCCTGAGAATGATGCGCGGAATCATCCGAGCCGGCCATCGGCGGCAGCGCCACGTAAGTCTGTGCGGTGAAATGGCCGCCGACCCCATCTATACCATCATTCTGCTCGGGCTTGGAGTGGACGAGCTCAGCATGAATCCGGTGATGATACCAGCGATCAAGCAGATCGTTCGCGGTGTGGAATGGACGCAGGCGCGTCAAATTGCACGAGGCGTGCTTCGCGCTTCGCGGGCGAAAGATGTGCAAGCCTATTTGGAGCATGTGATGGTTAGTCGTTTCCCGCGAATGATGTCGATTTACTCACACGCCGATGAACAATCGCGAGACAAGATCGATGCGTCTTGCGAGCCGGTCACGGCGGAAAAAGAAGAAACAAACTCGCCCTGAACCACGTTGCGTTTGCCGCTTACCATCGTTCGGTCGGCGTTGCTCTATTGCCACACGGTTGTGAAGACGCAGCGCCATGAAAACGGTTGCAGCTTCTCCCTGAGCGGCCTGAAAAAAAAATTTAGAAAATCGCTTTCGTCGGCCTTGACCATCCGTCGAATCGCAACTATTCTTCTCGATACATAAACATTCGGCGATGGAGTTCGCCCCGGTTTGCCGGCTCTACTGAGCCGCGCTGATGACTCCTATTAACCACCTTGGTGTGGGAGTCATCCTTCTCGGCAGCGCTTTGCCGCGACGGCGGTTTCCCACTGTTATCATCCAACCTTGATATTGGGAACTCGAATGCACCTCCGTTGGAACCTGCGGGAACACTGCGCGCTGGCGTGCTACGTCGCAAAGTGGTTTGTGATCGCTTCGATTCTTGGGATCGGCATTGGAACAGCGGTGGCGTTGTTCCTGTGGTGCCTGGAACACGCGATGCTTCTGCGCTTCGCGCATCCGGCGCTGCTCTATGGACTCCCCTTCGGGGGTTTGGCAATCGGGCTTTTGTACCACTATTTCGGCCGAAAAGTCGAAAACGGCAACAATCTGATCTTGGAGCAGATTCATGAGCCGGGAGCCGGCGTGCCCCTGCGAATGGCGCCCTTGGTTTTGATCGGAACGGTTGCAACCCATCTTTTCGGAGGCTCCGCCGGCCGCGAAGGAACCGCCGTGCAGATGGGCGGCAGCTTGGCGGGCGAGATGGGTCGATGGCTGAGGATGTCGCCACAGAACGCCCGCACGCTCCTAATGGCCGGCATCGCCGGCGGATTTGGCGCCGTGTTCGGAACCCCGCTGACCGGCGCCATTTTCGCGATGGAAGTGTTGGCGATCGGCCGCATGAGTTACGACGCGATTGTTCCCTGTCTGATCGCCAGTATCGTGGGTGATTGCACGGTTCGGCTGTGGGGCCTGGAGCATTCGCACTATCACATTGCCGCCCTATTGCCGCATGGCGGCCGCTTGGCCTTAGCGCCCCTCAACGGCACCCTGGCTATCAAGGTAGGCATTGCGGCGGTCGCGTTTGGCTTGGCCAGCCTGTTGTTCGCTGAAACAACCCATCGCTTGCAACACGCCTTCAAACGGCTCGTCCCTTGGCCTTTCATGCGGCCCGTGCTCGGCGGTTGCATCGTCATCGCGATGACGTTGTTCTTGGGCACTTCGGACTATCTGGGATTGGGAACCATGGCCGCGCCCAACGATGCTCATGCCGTCACGATTCAGTC